>CAZMAC010000143.1:0-7575 GCA_964564085.1 uncultured Hyphomicrobiaceae bacterium | reverse complement strand
TAGTGGATCAAACATGACATTTGAACCCCGCCTCCGATCCAGTTTGATTGGCGTCGGTGTTTCAAATGTCATGTCAATTTGACCCATCAGCAAAAAACGACGTGGTTCGAAGCGTTAGATTCGAACCACTAGAGCGCTTTCAGGCGAAGTGGATACCGGTTCGCCGCTCGGAAAGTGCGGTAAAACAAACAGTTAGAGCCGACGGCCTGATGCAATCAGGGCGGAAAAGGCTCTAGAGCAATGCGCGTTGCTCCGGAAGAACCCTCGTCTGCCGTTCGCTTTTGCGCCTAAATCAGGCCGAACGAACACACGGGACCGTGACCGCCTTGCACTCGATTGTGTCGGGCGACAGCTCAAATGAACATTTTGAGAGCATACAACCTCCCGCACAGGTTGTACTTGCAAGAAATCGCCTAACAAAAGAATTGATCAGTCATTTGAATGATATGATCTGTTTTCTAAGCATAGGCGAATAATAATCCAGACAATAAATTTCAACTTATGAGACAATAATTCAATTTTAAGTTGAATAAGTTTGTCGATACTGTGTTGAAAAAAGATACATAAGTAATTTTCTTAATATCTACTCTTATTTGAGAAGATCTATAAACAGCATATCTTGTATAAACATAAATTTTTTTAATAATTTTGAATAATAAAAATACAATATATTTATTAGGGGAAGAATATGTATATCCAAAATTAGAAAATATTGAAGTTTTGTTCGTGTTTCTTGTGAGCCATTAT
This sequence comes from uncultured Hyphomicrobiaceae bacterium, assembly GCA_964564085.1. Taxonomy (GTDB): domain Bacteria; phylum Pseudomonadota; class Alphaproteobacteria; order Rhizobiales; family Rhodomicrobiaceae; genus JAHQVI01. Next base: position 6,828 of record CAZMAC010000143.1, on the reverse strand, counting down.
CAGCAACCCTGAAGGTTTTAACATGAATCTCAGACGTCTCTTGTCGGTGTCAATGCTACTGGGAATGATTGCGAAGATGACCGTGATGTCAGCCGCGGCTTCGGATCTCACTTACACGCCGGTCAATCCATCCTTTGGCGGCAATGCTTTCAACTCGGCGCATCTTCTGGGGATCGCCGGGGCGCAGAAGCCGGAAAAGCCGAGGGTAGAGCGTCCGGGCACGACGCCGAGCGAGATCTTTTTGAGACAATTGCAAAGCCGCCTGCTGTCGTCATTAGCGGGACAGGTGACAGACTCGATCTTCGGTGAAGATCCGCAAGATCAGGGCACCATCAGCTTCGGTAATCAAATCGTAAATTTCGAGCGCGGACTCGATGCGGTGCTTCTAACAGTTGTCGATTTGTCTGCTGGAACCACGACTGAAATCGAGATCCCGCTGCTTCAGATACAGTAAATTTTGTATTTTCAAAAGTTTTTGTTTTCGCACGACAAACATATGGGGGGTTTTGACGTGCTTTGTTCCAGGTTATTGAGCGTGTTTAGCGTTGTTTCTGTCTTATCGGCCTGCGCAACGCCACAAGAAGGCGTCTTCGAGCCGGTCCTCAACCCGGTCACCGGCATCAACCAGACATTGCGGGATCTTCCGCCAGCGCAGAGCCGCGTCGCCGTAGCGGTTTACGACTATGCCGATCAGACCGGCCAGTTCAAGCCAAGCGAAACGTTCCAGACGCTCTCGAAAGCTGTGACGCAAGGGGCGAGCGCCATCCTCGTCAAGGCGCTGCACGATGCCGGCAATCGGCAGTGGTTCACCGTGATCGAGCGGCAGCAGCTCAATAATCTGCTGAAAGAACGCCAGATCATCAAAGAGATGCGCCGGACCTATCTGGGCGAGAAGGTCATTAATCCGCAAGCCTTGCCGCCGCTGCTGTTTGCCGGCGTGATCCTTGAAGGCGGCATTATCGGCTATGACACCAACACGCTGACCGGCGGCGCGGGCGCGCGTTATCTCGGCATTGGCGGCGATGTCAAATATCGTCAGGACACGGTCACTGTTTATCTCCGCGCGGTCAGCACCAAGACCGGCGAAGTGCTCCTCAACGTCACCGCCCATAAGACCATCGCCTCTTACGGCATTCGCGGCGACGCCTTCAAATTCATTGCCTTCGACCGGCTTCTGGAGGCCGAGGCGGGCATCACCAAAAACGAGCCGGACCAGCTCGCCGTGCAGCAGGCCATCGAGAAGGCTGTCTATGCGTTGATCATGGAAGGGTCCGAGCTCGGTCTGTGGGGCTTCAAGGACAAGGATGCCCAGGCCGCATTGGTCGCCGCCTATCGCGCCGAAAAGCTGGGCGAAGGCCAGTATGACGCTGTTGCCGGCGGCTGGCGGGCGACGATCGGGCAGGAGGTCCGCTATGGCGACAAACCGGCTTCGGTTAGCAAGGATGCGGCGCCAACAAATGCGACTAAGGCCGCCAACAAGACGCAAGCTGAACGTACGCCTGCGACGACCGCATCGAACGGCAACGCCGTCAGACGCGTGGCTGAAAATACGCAAAGGACCGGCAACGGCTCTGGCGTGAAGAAGAAAAACTGAGCAGACGCTTCGTGCCAAGCGCTGCTCGCGACGGATCTTTGCCCTTAATGGGCAAGGGTAGGAGACACGGAAAACCGTCAGTCTTGGAACCCTGCGGACCGTGCCTCCTCAATATGGCCCAATTGGGACCGCGAAGGCCCTGATTGGGTAGGTATCAACCCATATTGTGAAGGTATTAAATATCATGAAAAAACTCTCTTTGGCACTCTCTTTGGCACTCTCTTTCGCGGCTCTTCTTGCCGCTTCGCCTGCGATGGCTCAGAGCAGTAACACGTCTACTGTTAATCAAGTTGGTGCGGGACAGGAAGCTCGAGTAGATCAGATTGGTGCAACGGCCATAAACAATTCTACCGTCTACCAGGGTCTAAACAGTGGTGGTACGAGTTCTGAGAATAAGGCTGATATCGATCAAGCTGGCACTGTTCAAATCAACAACGAATCTCTGGTTATTCAGGACGGCTATAAGAATAATGCCAAGATTAACCAGAGCGGCAATGGTACCGATGGTGATACGAATTACTCATACGCAAAACAAGACGGCGACGAAAACAAGGTAGATGTTATTCAAGGCAACCTAGTTACAGACAATACGTCGTGGATTTGGCAAGACGGCAACAACAACGAATCAACAGTGCGGCAAGGTGGCGATGAAGGCAGCAGCTACATAAACTTCTCCTCAATCGACCAAGACGGAAATGGTAATAAGGCAACCGTCAAACAGGGTGGCACAGGCGTAGAAACGAATATATCTCACGTCACGCAAGACAATACATCAGGCGGCGCTGGAAACACGGCAATTGTGAATCAACACTAAGCCTCCTTTGGCTTAAGGAGGCCGGTAGCTACCGGCCTCCATCCATCAGAAACAGGCGCAGCCAATGAACAAGTACAAATTTTCATGTATATTGATCCTGGTCCTATCTTTGAGTGGAACTTCAGCACACCCGGATGAAAAATCGCTAAGGCTAGACGATTTCAGAGCGGCTAAAATCGCTATCATCACCCAAATTGGCCAAGAACAAACTGCCCGGATTGAGCAAAAAAGTATCCGTGACGGTGGGCTTGCAGGAACGATCTTGCAAACTGGCATCGGCAACGAAGCAAGCCTTTTCCTCGAAGGCGGCAATCTAGCAGGCGCCATCACCCAGACCGGGAATGACAACGAAGCCAGCCTCGAAATTTACGACGAAAACAATTCCGGCGCGATCGCCCAGACCGGCGATGACAACTCCGTAGGATTACGTATTGAAGGTTACGGCCAGGATGTCATGCTGGAACAGAACGGGAGCGGTCTGACTTATGACAGGCCGGTTGTCGTGGGCGGTGATGCGCCTCCCGGTGCGATCACTATAAGGCAATATTGATGTGGCTGACTCGGGCTTCGCTACGAGAACGCATACTCTGTTCCCGACGTCGGGCATCACACTCTTCTGCGTTCTGGCCGTGCTCATGGTCCTCTCGCCCTACAGCTTTGCCGAACCCCGCTCGGATGCGCCCATTCAGCAGCTCAATGCACCTTTTAAAGCCAAAGGGCAGCCGCGCCATCGCGCATCCCGAAAGCTCCGGCGGCGCCCTACTCACTCAACGGGCTGGAAACGCAGCAAAAGTCCGTGGTCGCGCGCACAATCGCGCCGGATAATGACCATGCAGCAGATCGGACCCGTAAGGCGGCGTGCAATGCGTTATGGCGCAGATCCGGATCTTCTGTTGCGCAGGTCAGTCCCCGACATCCCGCAGCTTTCCCCATCGCGCCTTCGTCATTTCACCCATTCGGCGATCGGGAAAAGCCTGTCGCCTGAGAGCATGAAGCGCGATTGTCCGGGTTGGATGCACAAGCATTCGGTCTGTGGCGCTGTCAGAAAACGCTCCCAATTCACAAAACTTCCTGACGCGCTGATCATGCCGCCAAACCCGGAGACGGCGTCGGTGCTGGCGGCAATCGGAATTCCGATGATCGACGATGTGCCGCCGATTTTTATCCTGCGCAATCAACAAATCGGGACGTCGACTTCCGAGGATCCTCGTTTCGATATTCGCATTGGAGGCACAAAATGAGATGTCTAGAGCGGCGGATCTTTAATCGGAATCACTTGACCGCTCTATCTATTTGTTTTCGCATCAGATTTATCCGAAAAGTGGTGTCCACTTTTCGGTCCGATGCTCTAGCGTGCCTGATTCCTGCCTGGCTATCGCACATTTGGATGATTTTCGCAGGAGCACTGATGATGATTGCGATCAACACAAGCAGTGTGCCGGCAGTGGCGGCCGATACAACTGTGATCGGCTGGATCGAAATTCAAGCTGAGCCTGAAAACAGCGATCATGTCAGCATTCGTGGCCGCATTCAGGCCCTTGAAACGGTCGAAGGAAACTTCGAGCTCCGTGTCACGCGTATCAGCCATGGCAATAAATCGGCCAATGCCCAAAGCGGCCGATTTCGCGCGAAGGCCGGCGAGGCCAAAGCTTTGTCGTCTACGACAATCAATCTCGATCCTGGCGATCAACTTCAAATTACGCTGACATTGTTTGTGGACGGAGAAAAAGTCTTTTTTGCAAGCGCGCAAACGTCATAATGTTTCGCGGTGATTTCAATTAGAGTCATAGTGCTCGCGTCCCCTGAAATTCCGAAGTTCGCCTCATTCTCACAGCATGTCCCGCAGCGAGCTTCGGAATCGGGACTGAACAGTTGAACTTCGGCTGCTTCCTGGAAAATTCCCTTCCTCAGCCCAGCTCAAAAAAGTAGAAAAGTCCAACCCGGCCCGGTCCAGCCTTTGGAAGGCAGGTCAGTGCCGCTATCCATTAATGCTATTTCATTCACAATGGATGTCATAAGGTCGTGAGATACTCTCGGCAGTGGCGGTTTTAATTGGGAGCAATCAATGGCGACGCAATTACGGTTGGGTCAGACCCGTCTTGAAACAACCACGAAAGTGACGCTCGCCGTGCTGGCGCTTGCCAGCGGCGTCTATACTTATCTCGGCGTCCGTGGCCTTCTGAACGGGACGGCCAGCATGGTCTTCTTTGGTGCGGTGATCTATTCCACTGCCGTTTCTGTCGGGATTTATGCCTTCTGGTCCTATCTGATGCGCTTCCTGCCGCATCTGGAAAGTGCGAGCGCGCGTTTCCGGCTTTACATCGCCATGGCGATCGGTTCGGCGATGATCATCGCCATGTCGAGCTGGCTCAATGCGGCAGCTCTTGCCGGATCGGCCGCGCTTGAGCAGCATATGGCGAATGCGACAGAAACCTATCAGCAGGAATTCGACAAAGCCCACTCCAATGCGCTGGCCGCGCAGAGCCTGCTCCCTGACATCCAGCTTGCATCACAGCGCTTCGCCGCTCTTGCCGAGCAGGAGCGCGCCTCAGGTGCGCTGACGGGTACATCCGGCTCGGGGACCGTTGTCCAGCTTCTCACCCAGATGTCAACGGAACTCAACCGGCTGGCGCAGGAGGTCGAGGAAAGCCGGGCGACGGTCAAGCAGAAATTCGAGCAGGGCGGACGTCATCTGGCGCGCATGCGCGAGCTGATTTCGAGCTCAAGCCCAATCGATGCGCGCGCCAATGCATTTGGCGAGGAGACCCTGAAGCTGATCGGTCAGATCACGGCATTGCGGCAAACCTCTGTCGCACCTTCGGTCAAGCGGACGGCGGTCGATCTCAGCAAAAGCTTTATCGCCCCGATTGCCGATGGCGCGGATCTCTTGCTGCAACAGCGCCAGACGGAAGTCGTGGGGCGTGTGGAAAAGGCCATTCGTGTGCAAAGCCAGGCGCTCGCGACAGCCGCCGACGAAATATTGAACCGCGAACCGGCTCAGGCGCCGCGCTTTCAGCCGCTTTCGCCGCCCGAGGCGGTTCTTCTTTATGCAGAGGATTTTCTGCCCAGCTGGGCCGGTGCGATCTCGATCGACTTACTGCCCGCCGTGCTGATTTTCATTATGATAACCGTGGAGGGCGCCATCCGCCGGCATGATGGCAGCGCCGAGCTCGATGCCGAGATGATGAGCGCAGCCGATGTCATGCGCGGAACGGAGTTGTTCCGCCAGATGCAGGCGCGCTTTACGGAGGAACAGGCAGCGATGCAGGATAGTAAGACGGCGGAACATACAGATAACACGCAAGTCGCATCGGAGCGGTCACATGAGGAGGACATAAAGCCTCCGGAAAACATCGCCCGGCTCAATCCAACGAAAAATTAGTCTGATCATTTTGGAGTGTCTCAAATGACATCCGAGCTTCCCAATAGCGATCAGCAAATTGATGGCGAGAAAAAAGCCAGGCGTGCCAAGCGTTTCGCCTGGTTCACGGAAGCCTTCGTCCTGAACAGCGTTTTCAGACTGCTGATCGTTGGCGCTATCGTCTTTCTGGCTATCGATTTTCGTCAGATCTATGAGGAAGCCAATGCGCCGCTGCCGGGTGAGACCGAAGAGCGCGACCCCGTCATTATGGCCCCGCCGAAACGGGAGGATCAGGTCCGGCCCTATCTTCCGCTGACCAATCCGCTTCGGCGCGCCGGCGACAGCCCCGAAATGCCCGGCTATACGAAGCCGCCGAGCCATGACAGTGTTGCCACGCCGATGCAATTCAAGCGAGGACCGAAAGGCGCGGCAAGCGCGGTCGGCCGCATAGAGCCGGGAACAAGTGCTGCATTTGCGGACTTCATCGAAGGCCAGGGCGGCGAAATCAAAGCGCTCCATCTGCACTCGCCAGGCGGCTCCGTTCGCGATGCTCTGGAGATGGCGGAGCTTCTGCGAGAGAAAGGCATCGATACGCTTGTGCCGGATAATGGCTATTGCGCGTCCTCCTGCCCGATTGTGTTTTCCGGCGGGAAGAACCGAACGGCGGGGCGCAAATCGTGGATCGGCGTCCACCAGATTTATGTCGCAGCCTCATCGCCCGGCGACATCAATGACGGGCTGAGCCACGGCCAAACGGTTAGCGCAGAAGTTCAGGATCATTTGGCGAAAATGGGCGTGGATGCAAGAGCCTGGATCCACGCCATGAAAACGCCCAGCGACCAGCTTTATGTGTTCACGCCAGAGGAATTGACGAAATATAAGCTGGCGACAAAGCTCAGCGGCTGATCGTTTGCGATGGGGACAGGGAGGGCCTTTTTCCAGTTAGAGAAAATAACGGATTATTCCCGTGTGCCCCCCATGGATGGTCATAGTCGCAAGTATCGTTCATCGAAAGGATACTGCCGCCAATATTCCGGAGAGCGCCTAAATCCTCGCGCC
>CAZMAC010000142.1:0-7595 GCA_964564085.1 uncultured Hyphomicrobiaceae bacterium | reverse complement strand
ATGACGTCCGGCCGGAGAGTGGCCCTATCATCGTCACAGGGGCGGCCGGTGGTGTGGGCAGCGTTGCGGTCTCGCTGCTGGCGCGGCTTGGCTACACCGTAGCGGCAAGCACCGGACGGCCTGAAACCGCGGACTATCTCAAATCGCTTGGCGCAACTGAAATCGTAGCGAGGGAAGAGCTGAGCGGCACGCCGCGTCCGCTTGCCAAAGAGCGTTGGGGAGGCGGCGTTGACGCGGTCGGCAGCACGACGCTTGCCAATGTTCTGTCCCAGACCAAATATGGCGGGGCCGTCGCTGCCTGCGGTCTGGCTCAAGGCATGGACCTGCCAACCACTGTTGCCCCTTTTATTCTGCGCAGCGTTACGCTTGCGGGCATTGAATCGGTGATGACGCCCAAGGCCAAGCGCGCGGAATGCTGGGCGAGGCTGGCCAAGGATCTCGACCTTGAAAAGCTCCACGCCATGACCGAGACCCGCCCGATCCGCGATGCCGTTGCGCTCGCGCCTGAGATTATCGCGGGCAAGGTGAAGGGCCGCGTCGTTTTCGAAATCGAATAAGGCTGGTGTTCGTTATCCAGCCAGCAGAGCGACGACATAATTTGATTAATGAATAGGTGCTTTTGCCGGGGCGGTTCGCCCTGGCAAGGTCTTTACAAATCCTGCAAGCAGGAAAGGTCTTGTAGAAAAGGCCAGGCGCTATTGCTATTCTGCGGCGGTCTGTTCGGCAAGACGGTGCGCCTGAAGCTTTCTTTCCCAATTCAGCGCATGCTCGACGATCAGCTCCAAATCCACAAATTGCGGCTGCCAGGGAAAGAGCTCCTTGATACGATCGGTGCCAGCGACGAGCTCAGCCGGGTCGCCTGGCCGTCTGCCGGTTAATCTGACCTCAAAATCCACGCCTGAAACCCGTTTGACCGTGTCAATAACCTCCAGAACCGAAAAGCCTCTCCCATAGCCGCAATTCACAACGAGACTGTCGCCGCTGCTGCGCAAATATTGGAGCGCGTGCCAATGCGCCCGGACGAGATCGGTGACATGAATGTAATCGCGAATACAGGTTCCGTCAGGCGTTGGATAATCCGTACCAAAAACCTCAAGGTAAGGGCGCTGCCCGATGACGGTCTCGCAGGCCACCTTGATCAAATGCGTTGCCTTCGGTGACGCCTGACCGGACCGGGCCGCCGCATCCGCACCCGCCACATTGAAATAGCGCAGAGCGCAATAGCGCAAGGGATGGGCGGCTGTGGTATCGGCGAGCATTCTTTCCGTCATCATCTTCGATGCGCCATAAGGCGAGATGGGCTGCAATGGTGCGCCCTCGCCGACTGGTACATTCTCCGGAATGCCATAGACCGCCGCCGTCGAGGAAAAGATGAAATGCTCGACGCGGTGCGCGACAGCCGCCGCAATCAGATTTCGAGATTTGACAGTGTTGTTGAGATAATAGGCGAGCGGGTCGCTGATGGACTCCGGAACGACGATGGAACCGGCGAAATGCAGGACGGCGTTAATGTCATAATCGGAAAACACCCGGGCAAGCAGCGCTTCGTCGCCAATATCGCCTTCGATGAAATGCGCCTCCCGCGGCACAAGACGGCGCAAGCCGGTTGAAAGATTGTCGACCACAACGACAGTCTCGCCATTATCGGCAAGTTCAAGCGCCATATGGCTGCCAATATAACCGGCGCCCCCGGTCACCAAGACCGCCATGTCAATCCTCTTTGTAAAATGTCCGCTGGATGGCAATCAGCCAACGCAGGTCAGGGAATATTGTTTAATCGTCACGATAGATCCGCTCGCGGCGTTCATGACGCTCCTGCGCTTCGATGGTTCTTTCCACGACAGGGCGCGCTTCCAGCCTCTTTAAACTGATCGGTTCGCCCGTGTCGATGCAGTAACCATACGTACCATCCTGTATACGCATCAAAGCTTCATCGATTTTGGAAATCAGTTTGCGCTGCCTGTCACGCGCGCGCAGCTCCAATGCCCGCTCTGTTTCCGAGCTGGCCCGGTCGGTGAGATCGGGATGGTGACTTGAGTCCTGAAGATTATCGAGCGTTTCGCGACTTGACCGCAAGATATCGGACTTCCAGTCAATCAGCTTTTTACGAAAATAGGTAAGCTGACGCTCACCCATGAACGGTTCGTCTTCTGACGGCCGATAATCGTTTGGCAGGTCCGATGCGCTCATACAAGACCTCTCGCTAACAAGGCGATACCGCCTTCAACGTCCACACAGTGCCCTCATCTCTCGATTCGGCTTTGCGCAACCAGGACGGTGCGGCACGTATTTAGCTTTAATCGCTGTTGTGTCAAGCGTGCGTGTAGGAAATTACACTTACGATCTTGTAATGCGCTCTACGGCGCGGGGACAATTTTTTAAAAAAATGAGCAAATTTAAGATTTTGGATCATGACCGGCCATCAAACGCCGGTCATGATCCTCAATTATCATTTCATCGTGATATTCTTTGCTTGCAAACCTTTTTCAGGATGGCAGCCATATCGGTTCATGCGACGCGACGCTCGTAAGCGTCCTGCCAGCCCTCGGCGGGGCTTTCGAACCAGCTCTCCTCGCCTGTGAATTGAATATCGGCAACGGGACGCATGATCCCATTTGAATAATGTCCAAACAGCCTGCCGCGCCCGGACATTGAAAGCCCGGTGAACGACCCGCCGATGCAGCCATCCGCCTCGGCTGTGAGGACTTTGACGAGGCCGCTGCGATCCGCAAACTGGCTCACGCCGCCCGCTCCGAAGATGAGCGAAATATTGCCCATGCGGATACCGTCGATCATCATATCCATGATGGGGATGACGAGCGAGGACTCGCCGGGCCGGCCATCGGCGCCGAAAATAAATGAGTGGCCGGTATTCTTCCACGCCACTTCGCCGGAGCGCGCATCCCGCCTTACGCGGTAGAACAGGTTCCAGCTGTCGCGCCCGGAGCTGCGCACCGAGGTCATTTTCGCCCAGCGAAACACAAGCTGTACCGGCGTACCGTCTGGCGAGATCAGCCGTACGGATCCGCCTGCAAGCGAGCGGTCCAGAAATTTCAGACGATCATCGCCAAGCACGATGCCGGAGCCGTGGACGGACGGGTCACGCGCAAAAAGCGTCTTGTCGAGAAGCTCGCTCTGATCGAAATCATAATCGGCACTGGCCGTCATCGGATAGGCCGGCAAATTGGCGCGGTAAGCGATGCGGCTGGTGCCGGCGGTTTCCATGTCTCTCGTTTCAAGCCGGACAACCTCGGGATCTTCCGTGATCGGCTGGCCATGCTCGTCTAGCGTTATTCCGAGAAGAAACTGACCGGCGCCATTGATAAGATATCCGTCTTCGCTCAAAGCAAGATCGTCATCCGTTGCGGCAAAAGCGCGCCCAAAGACCGGATTACCGGAGGACATCCCCGACTGCTCGCAGACCAGAAAGACCTCTTGCGGCTGAGGTCTTAGAGCCGGAGCGGGCTGGACAGGCTCAGGTTCCGGCCCTTCCCAGGGCAGGTCCAACTCTGGTTCCTCGCCACGAAAATTCTCCTGCGGATCGAAAGACCCCTCTTTGATAAACGGCCCAAACGGACGCAACCCAGGCGTCACAAAATTCCCAATAAGCCCCATCTTACGCCTCCTCACATAAAACTGGACTACTTCTACTTCCGAACTTGCCTCATGAAGGCTTAGGGAATGGTAAACGGCCGCGGAGGTCGGGACTGAAAATTCGATTAAAATGATGTCTTTCTGCTGAAGAGTGGGAGAAGCGGCAATATTGTTACGTGGACTTGCTCTGATAGAGGGTAAGCCGCTATGACCGGAGGGACAGATGATTATTGGGATCAAAAATGCGTTTTGAAGGCACGAAAACTTATGTAGCAAGCGAGGATTTGCGCGTCGCGGTGAATGCAGCCATCGCGCTGGAAAGGCCGCTGCTCGTCAAGGGCGAGCCTGGAACGGGCAAAACAGTCCTTGCCCATGAGGTCGCCGATGCGCTGGGCGCGCCGCTTTTGGAGTGGCACATCAAATCGACGACGAAAGCACAACAGGGGCTTTATGATTACGACGCGGTGAGCCGTTTGCGTGACAGCCAGCTTGGCGATGAGCGGGTCAAAGATATTCGCAACTATATCAAGCGGGGAAAGCTTTGGGAGGCGTTCGTCGCCGAGACACGGCCCGTTCTGCTGATCGACGAAATCGACAAGGCTGATATCGAGTTTCCGAACGACCTTCTCCAGGAGCTCGACCGGATGGAATTTTATGTTTATGAAACGGGCGAAACCGTCCGCGCCCGCCAGCGCCCGATTGTCTTCATCACATCGAACAATGAAAAAGAGCTGCCGGATGCATTCTTGCGCCGCTGCTTTTTTCACTACATCAAATTTCCCGATCCCGATGAAATGATGCGGATCGTGGACGTCCATTATCCCGATCTCAAACAGCGCCTGCTCAAGGAAGCGCTGACCATCTTCTATGAGATCCGGGAAGTGCCTGGATTAAAGAAGAAGCCCTCAACCTCCGAACTGCTCGATTGGCTGAAGCTGCTTCTCAATGAGGACGTCGACACCGACATTCTGCGCGAGCGCGATCCGAAAAAAGCGATCCCGCCGTTGCACGGGGCGCTTTTAAAAAATGAACAAGATGTTCACCTTTTTGAGCGACTTGCCTTTATGACGCGACGTAAAGATGGCTAATTGAACGTAAACCTTTAAAACAATTTCCGTGATATAAAATTATCATTGCCGGGGTTGAGAGGAGACCCGATCATGCGGAGTGTTCCAAAAAGCGTGATTTTAGCCGTCGCCATGACGGCGTCTACAATGTTCCTGAACCAGGCTCACGCCGAAACCAGCATTTGGGACCACAATGGTTCGCTGATGCGGCTTGAGAAAAACGATACGAAGCGAAAATTTGTTTATGAAAAGCCGCGCGGGAATTTGCGCGCAGCGAGGGTAAAAAGAGGCACCGTCCTGTTTGACGGCAACGAAAAAGCCGACGGACGCTTCGCAGGCTATGCCAAGCTGTTTCGAAAGGGCTGCGACCCGATCGACTATTTCGTCGAAGGCCCGTATGACAAAGCCAAGGGCGAAATTCTCCTGCAAGGCCAGTCTCCCATCTATTCCGGCAATGGCTGCGTGATCACCGGCTATTCCGATGACGGCAATGCGAGCACTCTGGTCTTTTCGCTTCAGGGCGAGCCGGAAAGCGCCGTGGCAAGCGCGCCGCAAGCTGAACCGGAACAAGTTGAGCCGCGTCCGTCCTATCTCCCGCCATTATCGAATGAGCGGACCCGTCAGGACCGCTTCGAAACCGAAGACTCTACCCGGGACTATGCCGCAAGACGCGATTCGTATGACCGCAATCGCCGATATGACGGCACCTATGATGCCGAGCCCCGTTTTCGCGATGATCCGGACTATGACGACGACTTCTACGATGACGACGATTATGACGAGCCGGCCTATCGTCCCTATCAGCCGAGATGGCGTCGCCATGCCTACTAAGCATTTGGGACTAATCGCGATCACGCGACCGGCTGGTACACACTCTTGATCGTCGATGAGCTGGCCGGCTTCGCCCGTTCGGCCAGTCATCTTGCAGGGGACTGGCTGACGCCGTCCGTGCGCCTTGGCGTAACGGGCCTTTCGCGTTCAGGCAAAACGGTCTTCATCACAGCGCTGGTCCACAATCTGATTGCTGGCGGGCGGTGGCCATTTTTCAGTCCGGCCGCACAGGGACGGATTGTGCGCGTCTTTCTCGAACCGCAGCCCGACGACAGCGTGCCGCGCTTTCCTTATGAGGACCATCTGGCCAATCTCACCGGCACCCCGCCGGAATGGCCGGAAAGCACGCGGCGGATCAGCCAGCTCCGGCTGACATTTGAATATGAACCGACCGCGTTTCTTCGGCGCCAACTTGGAACGTCGAGATTACATCTCGATATCGTCGACTATCCGGGCGAATGGCTGCTCGATCTGCCGCTTTTGCGGCTTAGCTATGAGGATTGGGCCGCCGAGGCGGTCGCACTAAGCCGGAGGCCCGAGCGGCAAGCCTATGCGAGCGCCTGGCACGAATTTCTCAGCCGTACCAACTCGTCAGATCAGGAGGACGAGCAGACCGCCATGCGCGGGGCGGAGCTGTTCGCCGCCTATCTGCGGCGCTGCCGGACGGAAACGAGCCTGATCTCAACGCTGTCGCCCGGCCGCATGCTCATGCCCGGAGATCTCGAAGGCTCGCCAGCGCTGACCTTTATGCCGCTCGATATCAGGCCGGGAACCCAGGCCGCGCGCGGTTCGCTTCACGCGATGATGGCGCGCCGATTCGAGGCTTATAAGACCCATGTGGTCAAACCATTTTTCCGAGATCATTTTGCCAAGCTCGAACGCCAGATCGTTCTCGTCGATGTGCTTGGCGCATTGAATGGCGGAAGCGCGGCGCTTGCCGATCTGGAACGTGCGCTCGCCGCCGTTCTGCAATGTTTCCGTCCCGGCCCAAACAGCTGGCTGTCTGGGATTCTCGGCAAAAAAATCGACCGCATTCTCTTCGCTGCAACCAAAGCCGATCATATCCATCACTCAAGCCATGACCGGCTGGAGGCAATTTTGCAAAAACTGGTGCTAAGGGCGATTGACCGTGCGGTATTCTCAGGCGCTGACGTTCAGTCCGTGGCGATGGCTGCCGTGCGGGCGACGCGCGAGGTGGAGGCGCGCGAGCAGAGCCAGGACCTCGCCTGCATCGCCGGGACGCCGCTGGCCGGGGAAGCGCTCGACGGGCGCAGATTCGATGGATCGGAGGAAATCGCTTTGTTTCCCGGGGATCTGCCCGATCTGACGGCGGCAAAAGGCGACGCGGCAGACACCAGATTTCATGGCGGCAATCTCAACGTTATGCGTTTCCGCCCGCCTCAGCTTCAGGCCGACGGCTTTGGCGCAGCCGCCGTGCTGCCCCATATTAGGCTTGATCGCGCCATGCAATTCCTCCTGGGAGACAAGCTCGAATGAGCGCCGACGACCAGAGCCGGAAGCCGAAATTTTTTCGTCTCGACGACACGCGGCTCGACTCATTGAATGCCGAGCCGGTGGATGAGGCGAACGCGCCAGACCTTGCAGGCAAAAAAGATGCGGTCCCGACTCGCGCTGCCGCAGAGCGACTTATGCGCCCGCGCGGCATTACTTGGGGCACGATTTTTCTCTCCGCGCTTGGCGGCCTGATCACCATCGGCCTCAGTATCTGGATCACGAATTTTATCGCCGACCTTTTCGCGCGCGGCGGCTGGCTTGGTTATCTGGCGCTCGGTCTGGCGCTAATTGCGGCATTTGCAGCTCTCGTCCTGGCTGCCCGGGAGATTGCCGGTTTCTTCCGTCTCGGACGCGTTGCAGCAATCCGCCTTACGGCCGACGATGCGCTTGCAAATGCGGATAAGAAGCAGGCAAGCCACGCCTCGCATCAGATCGAGCGGCTTTTTTCGGCGCGCGATGATTTGAAATGGAATGCCAAACGGCTCAAAGATCATCGCCAGGAAGTGCTGGATGCCCGCGAGCTGTTAATCCTGACCGAACGCGAACTGTTAAAACCGCTCGATACCCGCGCGCGCCAGCTCGTCTCGG
>CAZMAC010000141.1:0-7599 GCA_964564085.1 uncultured Hyphomicrobiaceae bacterium | reverse complement strand
TCGACGCAAACATTTGCATCCCCGTGCAGCACGCTCATTTGCAAATGTTTGCGTCGAACCATTAAGTAAGTATTTGTTTCTAGTGGAGCTTTTGAATTTAACATTTGTGAACGAGCCCGACCGCGACCGGGACTCGAATGTTAAATTCGCTCCATTAGTGAATCAACCGGATCGTAGCATGGCTAGCCGTGTCTGGTCGCACGAGCCGTGACGAACAACAAGGCCTCAAATTCCCTCATCCCGGTTTGATGGCGTTTTTCCTATTAAAAACCATAAATCCGAGCACCTTCGCACAAGCTTGATCCGGCAGTCTTGTTCCGTTCGACCAATCTGGGAACAGCATGGCTTTACTCGATGGGACACCGCCGCTTGAGCGGACAGGGCGCCGGGATGTCGGTTTTGCAATCGGCATCGTCTTTATTCTTACGGTGCTCTTTCTGCCTTTGCCGACGCCTGTTCTAGATCTCGGCTTGGCATTTTCGATCGCGTTCTCCGTTCTCATCCTCATGGTTGCGCTTTGGATTCAGCGACCGCTCGACTTCTCTGCCTTTCCGACCATTCTCCTCATCGCAACCGTCCTTCGATTGTCGCTCAACATAGCGACCACCCGTCTCATCCTGTCCGATGGTGCAAATGGGGTGACGGCGGCTGGAAATGTCATTGCCGGATTTGCCAATTTCGTCATGAGCGGCGATTTCGTGATTGGCACGATCGTCTTCATCATCCTGATCACGGTCAACTTCCTCGTGATCACCAAAGGCGCAACGCGTATCGCGGAGGTGGGCGCACGTTTTACTCTGGACGCGATCCCCGGTAAGCAGATGGCCATCGATGCGGACCTTTCCGCCGGGCTGATCAACGAAAAGCAGGCTATGGACCGGCGCCGCGAGCTTGAAGAGGAAAGCTCCTTTTTCGGTGCGATGGATGGTGCTTCGAAATTTGTTCGCGGCGATGCGATCGCGGGCATTCTGATTACGCTCGTCAATGTCTTCGGCGGTATCATTATCGGAACGATGCGCTACGGAATGTCGGTGAGCGAGGCGGCCGATGTGTTCGTCAAGCTTTCGGTCGGCGATGGGCTTGTCACGCAGATTCCGGCCCTTATCGTTTCGCTTGCCGCCGGTCTTCTGGTCTCCAAAGGCGGTACGCGCGGCTCCGCTGATGTCGCCGTTTTCGGCCAGCTTGGCAATTATCCACGCGCAATATTTGTCGCTTCGCTTGTCTTGATGATGCTGGCGCTCGCGCCCGGCTTGCCGTTTTTTCCCTTCGCAATGCTCGGCGGCGCGCTGGCATTCACGGCGTATACGATACCGCGCAGGCAGGCGGCGGCGAAAGCTCAGGAAGAAGCGCGGGAACGGCAGGAGGAGGCGCAGGTCGAGGAAGAAAGCCGCAACTCTGTACGAGAGCAACTCAAGATTTCCGAGATCGAGCTTTGCCTGGGCAAACAGCTTTCCAGCTCGCTTCTTCCGCACCATGGCGAAATGGCGCATCGCGTCAGCAAGATGCGCCGAAAATTCGCAAAACAATATGGCTTTGTCATCCCCGACATCAAACTGACCGATGACTTGTCGATCGACACAAAATCCTACCAGATCAGAATTCACGGAACCGTGGTTGCAACCGGCGAGCTACGCATCGGCGACATCATGGTGATCGTGGGCGATGGCCCCAAGCCCAGCGTGATAGGGGATGAAACACGCGAGCCGGCTTTCGGCATGAAAGCGTTGTGGATGCCGGAAATGTTCACGAATGCTTTGAAACGCGAGGGCTTTATACCGGTCGATAATATGTCGGTGCTGCTTACGCATCTCGGCGAAATCATCCGGAACAATCTCTCGCAGCTCTTATCCTACAAGGATATGCGGGCGCTGATCGACCGGCTGGATCCGGAATATCGCCGGCTGATTGATGAGATGATTCCGGCCCACCTGACCTATTCGGGCTTGCAAGCCGTTTTGAAACTCCTGCTGTCCGAGCGCATTTCCGTCCGCAATCTGCACCTTATCCTTGAAGCAATTGCCGAGGTAGCGCCGCATGTTCGCCGCGTCGAGCAACTTGCAGAGCATGTGCGGATGCGCATGGCGCAACAGATTTGCGGCGATCTCTCCGAAAACGGCACGCTTAAGGTCTTGCGGCTCGGCAATCGCTGGGATCTGGCCTTCCATAAGGCCTTAAAGCGCGACGTGAAGGGCGAAGTTACCGAATTCGATATCGATCCCAGGCAGATCGAGCAATTCGGATCGGAAGCTACGACAATGATCCGTAAGCTGATGGATGATGGGCATACTTTCGTTCTTGTCGCAGCGCCGGATGCCAGGCCTTACGTCAGAATGGTCATCGAACGCCTCTTTCCGACCTTGCCAGTCCTGTCACATGTCGAAATTGCGCGCGGCGTTCAAATTGAAGCACTCGGGACGATTTCGTGATCCCGCTCAGTAGTGACACGGTGCTCCTGACATTCCTTTTGTTCGGCCGGATTGGCGGATGCCTCATGTTCATGCCGGGTTTTTCCAGTACGCGTATACCGGTCCAGGTCAGGTTACTTGTTGCCATCGCCGTAACCCTGGCAATCGCCCCTTTACTCGTGCCGGACATATCGAAGGAAATCGGTAAGCTTACGCCTGAAACCGGCTTTTACCTGCTGATCTCGGAAGTGACGATCGGTTCGCTGATCGGACTAATGGGGCGAGTATTTTTTCTTGCGCTCGACTTTATGGGAACCGCGATCGCCACCTTTGTCGGGTTTTCAAACCTGCCGGGTGTTCCCATTGAAAGTGCTGAGCCGAATCCGACACTGGCGGCGATACTGACAATGCTGGCGGTGACCTTATTTTTTATTGCCGATCTGCATTGGGAGGTGTTGCGCGGACTTTTGGCGTCCTACACTGTTCTGCCGGTGTCGGGGGGCTACGATGCGCGGTTCGGCCTTACCCAGATGACCGACAGGATGTCCGAGGCCTTTACGCTTGTCCTGCAAATCAGCGGACCTTTTATTATTTACTCGATCTCTATTAATTTCTTGTTCGGCGTAATGAATAAATTTACTCCGCAAATCGCTGTTTATTTTGTATCAATACCATTTGTTATATTTGGTGGATTGTTAATACTTTACTTTATTATAGCCGATTTCATGAAAATTTTTATCGACGTCTTCGGGCGGTGGCTGACTACGGGATAGCTTCACATGGAAAAAAGAGCAAAAAGAGCACGCCGGATGCTGGATGTCTTATCGCAGCTTCATCGAATCGAAGAGCAGAAGAAAATCGAGCTTCAGCGCAAACATGACGAGCTAGAAAATTCGCAGGAAGAAATTATCCGGGCTTTGAATAAGGACGACGCATTGCAGGGTCTGTTTATCGATACCACAGCCCGCCTTTTGCATAATCTGGCAATGGAAGCTCAACACGTTG
Source organism: uncultured Hyphomicrobiaceae bacterium (assembly GCA_964564085.1). Classification (GTDB taxonomy): domain Bacteria; phylum Pseudomonadota; class Alphaproteobacteria; order Rhizobiales; family Rhodomicrobiaceae; genus JAHQVI01. The sequence continues at coordinate 4,189 of CAZMAC010000141.1, read as the reverse complement.
CAGCGGCGCGCGATGCGCAATCACGCAAGATTCTGGATCGTGCCGCAAAGGTCAAGACGGCGGAACGCGTTCACGAGAGTTTGGGACAATATGCGGCCCGCATCAGAAAAGAGAATGAGCTGCGCGAAGTGATTGAGCGTTATGTCGGACGCAGTAGCGCAAGCCTCCCACAAGACTAAGTTTTTATAGAAAAAAGGGATTCCTGAAAGCCTGGAGATATCGTTTTGTCGATTTCGACCTCGTCCGACATCGTGTTGGGAGTCGCAAAAGCTGCCGATCCGCAAAAATATCAAGCGGCCCTCGAAAAGCTGACGCGCGCAACCGCTGAACGCCTCTCGGCGGGGCAGAGCATTTCGGCTCAAGCCGTTGAAGCCGAAATGCTGGCCGAAAAAGCCGTGAATAAATTAGCTCAGCCTTCTGCCTTGAATTTGCCCGCAGGACAGGCACCGCTTACGACTGCTTCGACCGCGCTCAATAAAAACGATTCGAAGCCTTTCAAAGATTTTGAAGCCTTTTTTCTGCAAACCTTCGTCGAGGCGATGCTCCCCAAAGACGCTGAGAGCCTGTTCGGCAGCGGCCCGGCGGGTAAGATATGGAAATCCATGCTGGCGGAGCATCTCGCAAACGAACTTGCAAAAAGCACCGCCTTCGGCATTGCCGAGACAATCGCTGAAAATCGTAAGGAGAAAAAGCAGGATCCGACGCATTCGGCGGTTCAAGAATCCGGCAATCTATCCGATGTTGAAAATCAAGATGCGGGCTACCTTTCAGACCTGCAAAAGCTTTTGTCCTCGGGCGACCAGCTGTCTCAATCTCAATCGATTGATCACTCGAAATCACCGCCCGTTACGCGTGGGTAAGAGTCATGAATGCAGCCAAATCACAGAGGCCGCATTCCGCGAAAAAAATGCAGGAGACGGCAGTTAAAGATCCTGACCTTGCGGCAAGTCGTGCTGTTGAAAATGCGAAACCTGAGGAGCGCGGCGCCATTCTTACCGGGATCATAAGAACTGCGATAGATCGGCTGGAAAGCGTCGTCGACAAGGAAACGGAGGCGTTGCGCAAAGGGGCTGAAGCCGATCTGAAAGCTTTCAACAGTATGAAAAGTGTCGGCCTCGTTGAGCTGAACAGGGCCATACAGCTGCTCGACGGGGCCAGGCCGGATGCATCGACGATGCGCCTGATCGAAAACCTCAATGCCAAGCTTGAGGCGAACAGGCGTGTCCTCAAATTACATTTGGAAGCTGTCAACGAGATTGCCGGAATCATTTCAGACAGCATTCGCGAGGCTGACTCCGACGGGACTTATACGCTATCCTTCCGAAGCAAAGGGCAAACACCGTGATAAAGCAACTGCTCTTCGCTTTCTGGATCTGCGCGATATCCCTCGGCTCCGCCTATGCAACGCTATTGTGGCAAATTCAGGCAAGGGAAAGCGCTGAGGCGGACAAGAGTAAAAAAACATCGATCGAGCAAGTCCAGACAAAGCGGATCAGCGTTCCCGTTATCAGCGAAGGGACCTTAAAGGGTTACGTCCTTGCACAGTTCACATTTCAGGTCGATGCATCGGCGCTCAAAAAAATGACGGTGCGTCCCGACATTTTTTTAGTTGATGAGGTTTTCAAGGCCATTTACAGCGGAGAGGCGATCAATTTTCGTAATCCTCAAAAGCCGGATGTCGGAGAGCTCAGTGCTCTAATCAAAAAAAACGTCAATAAGCGCTTTGGAAAAGACTTCGTTAAGGAAGTCCTCGTTCAGGAGCTAAATTATATACCGCAGGAAAGATTCCGTGGTGGCGCTCTTCAGGGAGATGCTCGCTTTGCTTAACCTTCTCGTCAGTCCGCTCATGAGCGATCTGAACGGCATTAGGTTTGTCAGCGCATCTCGTGCAGCGATTGCGCCCCTGTCGCTATCCTTCAGTCTGCGAGGCGCTGATGGTTGAAAGCGACACGCCCGTGACGCCCAAGCGCATTTTATCCGGCCGCGATAAGGCGGCTGCTTTGCTTTTGGCGATGGGCAAACCGCTCGCCAACCGGGTTATGAAGCATTTCGAGGAAGACGAAATCAAATCGGTTGCCGAGACCGCGGCGAGCCTGGGCACCATTCCGCGGCCTGTTCTCGAAGAGATCATTACCGAGTTTACAGAAAAAGTTGATGTCGGCAGCGATCTTCACACCACGCTGAGCGAAGTTGAACAGCTGCTTGCGGGCCTCGTACCGCCCGACCGAATCGCAGAAATCATGCAGGATTTGCGCGGCAGCGACAAACGCGCCGTTTGGCCACGATTATCGCAAATGACGGAAACCCCTGTTGCAAACTATCTCATGAAAGAACATCCGCAGATGGCCGCTTACGTGCTTTCAAAGGCAACGCCGGTGGCTGCCGCTTCTGTTCTGGAAGCAATGCCAGGAGAGCTGCGCTCCGACCTCATGCGGCGTATGCTGACGATGAAACATGTTCTCGATTTTCCGGTTGAGATCCTGGAAGATACCTTGCATGAAGAATTGCTGCACAAAGGATCTGGCGGCAGTGCCGGCAATATACATGGACGCATCGCTGATATTATAAACCGCATGAAGCGGGAGCATATGGATGAAGTCTTTACGGCTCTGAATGAATTCAGACCCAAGGAAGCAGAAAAGGTCAAAGGACTTCTATTCACGTTCGACGATATCATTAATCTTCGCAGCGACGCCGTCGCGAAGCTTTTCGATCAGGTGCCGCCGGAAAGCGTTGTCCTTGCCTTGTCCGGAGCAGAAAAGGAACTATCGGAATTTATTCTATCCGCCCTGGGCTCGCGGAGCCGGCGCATTATCGAACAGGAATTGGCCAGTGGCGCAAACCCACCGCAGCGCGATGTTCAAAAAGCAAGACGCAGCATAGCCGATCTCGTGCTTAAGCTCTCCGAGAAAGGCCAGATCGACATTCACGGTGATGAGGAATAAGAGCTTTGTGCACCCGTCTTAATCTCTCATAAGCTTCACGCAAGCCACGCTATCGATCATCTTTGGGGATGAACCAGCGATTCGTTAGGCTATGAGTGATGCCGGACAGTGCGTCAAATTCGGCGGCCGCGCGTCGCATGGTAGAGGCTCTGCTCGAGACGCCAAAACTGGCGATCGACCGCCTTCCTGTTCTCAATACAATTTTCGAACGTGTGGCAACGTCCTGCACGGAAAATCTGAGGCGCTTTTGTTCTGCGCCGACCACATTCTTTGTCAACCAGGTTAAAATCGACAATGCCTGGGACGTTCTCGAAAATTATGAAGATGCGATCGCCGCGACCTTCTACGTTCCCGAATGGGATTCGACGGTTCTTATCGGCGTGGACCGCAAGTTCGTCTTTTCATTGATCGAAGCGTCCTACGGCGCTGACGGCACAGAAGCCCCTTACGATTCCGACCGGCCCTTTTCAAATTTTGAAGCGCGCTTCATAAAGCATTTTCTTCTCTCCACCGCCAATGCCCTGGAGGCCTGTTTCGAGACGGTGACGCAGGTCAGCTTCAAACTCGATCGCATTGAGACGAGTATAGAATTTACGATACTCGGGCCCAACGATGTCCCCGTTGTCACCACACAAATCCTGTTTCAAGTGATGGATAATGGTGGCCGGATGTTCATTTTAATCCCCCAATCAGCGCTTTACCCTATTCGAAAAAAGCTGGCGCGTGAGCATCAACCGGTAAGCCAGGTCAACGATCCTAGATGGGCCCAGCGCATGCAGCGAGGGATTTCCCGTACGGAAATATCGTTGCAGGCCGTCCTGGAAACGCGAACCATGACGCTTGGTGAGGTAAGGGAGCTGCATGTTGGCCAGCTTGTGCAGCTACGTGCTCATACGCAGGATCTCGTTGCGATTCAGAGCGGTGGCGAACAACTCTTCCAGGCCAAGCTTGCCCAGACGAATGGGAAGTTTATTTTTGTGATTGAGAATATCAGTAGCAGTAAGGACCCATTGATAGACAGTCTGCTTAAATCCTCAGCCAAACCTCCGTCTTCCGAATAGGTTCGCGGATGCATTTTTAGGCCAAAATAAATTTGCGCCACCAATCCAGCTTATCTCAGCCAAAGAAAAAGAGGCTCCAGTCACCGAAGCCTCCGATTTGTTTCCACACAGCCTGTGAAGGACGGGGTTCATCAACGATCTGAGGATCTAGTGGATCGACTCCAACGCTTGGAACCCTCTTGC
>CAZMAC010000140.1:0-7653 GCA_964564085.1 uncultured Hyphomicrobiaceae bacterium | reverse complement strand
CAAAACCTCGTGGGTGCGGCCCAGCGAGGGGTTTGCGGCTGCGGAAATCGTCACCCCGGAAAGCCGCAAGGCTTATCCGGGGTCACCTGAGATGGTTCCGTAAGCGACCCCGGACAAGCGCGGGGCGCTTTCCGGGGTGACAGAGACCAAAGTATCCCAGCAAGAGCTTTGCTGCTGCTCTTTGAAAACGCAGAGTCCGAAAATCAGGAACTGATTGACGGTCCGGTCTCGCGAGGCGGCGCCCGTCCGTAACCGCTATCGAGCGTGACGACGGCAATTTCAGGCGGGACCATGAAACGCACCGGAAGCCCGGTCATGCCCAAGCCCGCCGAAACCACCATATGCAGTTCGTCTTCGATATCAGTGGTCCGGTTCCTGCGACTTTCGATGATATGGCCATAGGCAAATCGCTGGCCGTAGCGTGACGGAATGATGGGGCGGCCCAAAAATGGCAGACGCACCTGTCCACCATGCGTATGACCGGAAAGCGTTAGTGTCACCCTTGGCGGAACGCGGACAAAAATATCCGGCTCATGCGCCAAAAGAACCAACGGGTTGCTGTCACCAAGGGTCGGCGCAAGCGTGCCGGAGAGATCGTCGACACCGCGAAAACCGCCGCGGACCGGGATCGCCCATTGATCGCCAAGCCCGGCAAGCCAGAAACGGCGCTTTCCGTCTTCGATTTTCAGGGCCTGGTTTTCCAGAACTTCGATCCCGGCCATTTCCAGCGCGCGACGCACGCCTTCCGGGTCGATCCACCAATCGTGATTGCCGAGCACGGCGAAAACGCCAAGCGGGGCTTTCAACGGGGCAAGCGCTGATGACCAGTCGGAAATCGGGACGGAATCGGTTCGAAACCGGTCCAGGCCGGAGACATAATCACCCAGCAAAACGATCAGATCCGAGCCGAGGGAATTTGCGGTCTCGACAATGCGCTCGATACGCGCAACCGGCATCCAAGGCTCCACGGCGTGCAGATCTGTGAGAATGGTGATGCGCAAAGGCAGGGCCGCGTGCGGCCAATGGCGGTGTTTCACATTCCAGCGCGCAACGGAAAGCCGCAGGCCCGGCTCAAGGACAGTGCTGTACAGGCCAACGCCGCCCCCAACGGCGAGGAGCGTGCCAGCGCCTTGCAGGAAACGGCGCCGGGTCAGCATGATGACTTGCCGCAATGCGGTCTCAACAGCATGAAATCCTCAAAACAGCGATTCCGAAAAGATGGGACAAGGCAATTTTTTCCAGCTCCAATAAAGCTTACAGGCCAAATATGAACATCGGATATCCTGGCCACAGGGTTGGTGTGGCGGCCTCGTTTGAGATAAGTTTTTATGAAAAATGCATCGTCTAAAGGCATGGATGACGTGATGATTGATTTTCGAGGCAATATAACGCCGCTGATATGGTCTCTGTCCCTTTTGGCGTGCCTTCTGCTTGCGGGCATTTCGACGGCTGATGCCGCCGGGAAGAAAGGTGCGAAGTCTGCGTCGCCAGCCGCCAAAGAAGTTTTCGGCCACCAGAAACAGCCAGCCCCCCTTGCCGCACGGGCGATCGGAAGCTATGCACGCGGCTGTCTGGCGGGCGCAAAGCCGCTGCCGATCAATGGCCCGGCATGGCAGGCGATGCGCTTGTCTCGAAACCGGAATTGGGGGCATCCGGTCCTGATTTCCTTTCTGGAGCGGCTCGCGAAAGAAGCCCAGAAAAAGGACGGATGGCACGGTTTGCTCGTTGGCGACCTTGCCCAGCCGATGGGCGGTCCGATGCTGAGCGGGCATGCCAGTCACCAGATCGGCCTTGATGCCGATATTTGGCTTAACCCCATGCCGGATAGAACGCTCAGCTCGCAGGAAAGAGAAACACGCTCAGCAATTTCCATGCTCGCCGAAGACGGCGTTTCGGTTGATCAGAAGAAATGGACGCCGGAGCACGCGAAGCTCATCAAACGTGCGGCATCCTATCCGGAAGTTGCCCGGATTTTTGTCCATCCAGCGATCAAGAAGGCTTTATGCGGCTGGGCCGGAAAGGATCGGGGCTGGCTATCTACAATTCGGCCTTGGTGGGGGCATCATTACCATTTTCATGTCCGGCTTAGCTGCCCGCCGGATTCGGCAGGTTGCATGAATCAGGCAGCTGTTGGATCGAGCGATGGTTGCGGGCGCGAAGTCGAACGTTGGCTCAGAAAAATGCGCAAACCCAAGACGCCTCCAAAGCCGAAGAAGCCGCGCAAACCGAAACCGTCTATGAGGTTGTCTGAGTTGCCGCCTGACTGCGCAACGCTTGTCGGTGCGGATCAGCCTTCATGGGGATCGCCCGTGCCGACCGAAGCTGTACCGTTACCGGGCCGCAAGGCGCCAAAACCGGGACGAAAATCCGCCTCAAGGACTTGAGGCCCGGCAGCGCATGTGGCTTACCGTTTCAGTGTCACTTCGATCTCTTGAATGATATTTTCTGCGGCTTGTTTTGGATCCGATGCCGCCGTAATTGGACGTCCCACGACAATATGACTTGCACCTGCTGCAATCGCGTCAGCTGGCGTTGCAATGCGGCTCTGATCCCCCGGAGCGGCGCCGGCAGGCCGAATACCGGGTGTAACGATGAGAAAATCGGAGCCGAGTTCGGATCGAATCGTCCTGGCTTCATGAGCAGACGCCACAACGCCATCAAAGCCCGCTTGCTTTGCAAGATGTGCCCGGCGCAAAACCAGTTCTGTTGAACTCAATCCGATGCCTTGATCGGCAAGATCTCCAGAGTCAAGACTTGTGAGAACCGTTACGGCTAGCAACTTCATCGCACTTGCAGCGCGGCCCTGAACTGCAGCATCAAGTGTCTTCCGGTCCATTCCGTGCACAGTCAAAAAGGAGGCACCGAGTTCAGCAGCGTTCGCCGTTGCGCGCTCGACCGTATTCGGAATGTCCAGCAATTTTGCATCAAGAAAAACCTCATATCCCGACTGAGCGAGCATACGCGCAAAAGGCAGACCGTCCGAATAAATGAGCTCCAACCCGATTTTGAACGTGCCAACTTGGCCGTGCAGAATTGATGTGAGCTGACGGGCTGAGTCCGCTGAGCGAAAATCCAGCGCGACAATCAGCTTCCGTATCGCTTCCCCGCGATATTTATCGAGATTGAGGGATTGGGGCATAGTTGGAAGCGTCGCTGAGCATTTTTGCGTCACTCGATACTTCTTCGGGTAAGCGCCTCATTTGCCGATCTTTCCGTATTGAAATGTTCGCCAACTATTTGATCTACAGCCATCGACCATGACCGATCCAATGTGGAAGACGCCAGCCGCAAAAAACCAGCGGGATTAGGATTTACCCATCCGATCCCAAAAATCTTTGACGCGCCTTGCAAAGCCGATCAAACCCGGATTGGTTGTTTCGGTCGATGCCTTATCAAACTCTTTCAGCAATTCCTTTTGTTTGCGATTGAGATTTTGCGGCGTTTCGACCTCGACCTGTACATATAAGTCGCCAATCAAGGTCGATCTAAGAATGGGCATTCCCTTGCTTCTTAAACGAAACTGCTTTCCAGTTTCCGTTCCTTCGGGAATTTTAACGCGCGCTCGCCCGCCATCAATAGTCGGCACCTCAACCTGACCACCAAGTGCAGCTGTTGCAATCGTAATCGGCACTTTACAAAACAGGTCTGATCCGTCGCGTTGGAAAATATCATCCGGCGCCACCGTGAGAAAAATGTATAGGTCTCCGGATGGCCCGCCGCGGAGTCCGGCTTCGCCCTCACCCGCCAGCCGAATGCGGGTACCATCTTCTACCCCGGCCGGGATATTGACAGAAAGGTTGCGCTCGCGTGTCACCCGTCCGGAACCGGTGCAAGCGGTACAGGGGTCTTGAATAATTTCACCGCGCCCCTGGCAATTTGGACAGGTTCGCTCAATCGTAAAAAAGCCTTGGCTTGCTCGGATTTTACCGAAACCATTACAGGTTGGACAAGCGATTGGCGTTGATCCTGGCTCGGCACCGCTTCCAGAACAAGCCTCGCATGTTACGGATGTGGGAACGCGAATTTCTGCAATCTTGCCGACATAGGCATCCGCCAACATGATTTCCATGTTGTAGCTAAGGTCGGCACCGCGCTCACGTCCGGAACGGTGGCGGCGGCGCCCACCCATGAATTCTCCGAATAAATCATCGAAAATTTCCGACATCGAGGCCGAAAAATCGGCTCCGAAGCCATGCGGTCCCGCTCCCATTCCGTTACCGTCGAATGCGGCATGACCGAACCGATCATACGCTGCTCGCTTTTGCGGGTCTTTGAGGGCCTCATATGCCTCATTGACTTCTTTGAAGCGCTGCTCTGCTTCAAGATCGTCAGGATTACAGTCAGGATGATATTCTTTGGCAAGCTTGCGGAATGCGTTCTTAATGTCCTGCTCGCCAGCCGCTTTATTCAAGCCGAGCACATCGTAGTAATCGCGCTTGGCCATTTGATGATTTTTCTCTCCGTTTATTGAAACCATGCGTCGGGAAAGTACAGAATTTTAGAAGTTTTCTGTCACGTTTCCAATATTATAATGATGATAAAAATCTGCTGCACTGGGTGCGTCGGCAATATGCTTTATGAGCGGCTTGCTTCTACGTCTAGCCGGCCGCTAGCGCAGCCGAACCACCCAAATCAGCAGCTATGCCGACTTCTTTTTATTATCGTCGTCACGCACTTCTTCAAATTCGGCATCGACAACCCCGTCACCACCGCCGGCACCAGATTGCTCTCCTTCGCCGGACGCGGCAGCTTGTTCGCCGCCCTCACCAGAAGAGCCGTAGGCTGCCTCGCCAAGCTTCATGGAAGCGCGTGCGAGAGCCTCTACCTTCGAGACAATCTCATCACGATCTTCGCCTTCGAGGGCGGTCCGGAGTTCAGTAACCGCTGTTTCGACTGCAGTTTTGTCATTTTCGGCAACTTTTTCGCCAAGATCCTCTAAAGACTTCTCCGTTGCATGGATTAAAGCCTCACCTTGATTCTTTGCTTCGACCAGCTCGCGGCGCTTCTTGTCGTCAGCCGCATGAGACTCAGCATCTTTGACCATTCTCTCAATGTCGGTTTCCGTCAAACCGCCTGAGGCTTGAATGCGAATGGACTGCTGTTTGTTGGTTGCTTTATCAACCGCCGAAACATTGACAATGCCGTTCGCGTCGATGTCGAAGGTCACCTCGATTTGCGGTACGCCGCGAGGTGCGGGTGGTATCCCTACGAGATCGAATTGACCGAGCAACTTATTGTCAGCCGCCATTTCGCGTTCGCCCTGAAAGACGCGAATTGTTACGGCATTCTGACTGTCTTCAGCTGTGGAAAAAACCTGGCCTTTTTTGGTCGGAATTGTCGTATTGCGATCAATCAAGCGCGTAAACACACCGCCCAATGTCTCGATGCCAAGCGACAGCGGCGTCACATCGAGAAGCAGAACGTCTTTAACGTCCCCCTGCAACACGCCAGCCTGGATCGCAGCACCCATTGCCACGACCTCGTCAGGATTGACGCCCTTATGCGGCTCCTTGCCGAAAATATTCTTCACGGTCTGCGAAATTTTCGGCATGCGGGTCATACCGCCGACAAGCACAACCTCATCGATCTCAGCCGCTTTCAAATTCGCGTCCTTCAATGCCGACTGGCAAGGACCCGTGGTGCGCTGAACCAGATCATCGACCAGGCTTTCGAGCTTGGCACGCGTCAGCTTCATCGTCAGATGCTTCGGTCCGGTCTGGTCAGCCGTTATGAACGGCAGGTTGATTTCGGTCTGACTGACGGATGACAGTTCAATCTTGGCTTTCTCTGCTGCTTCTTTCAACCGCTGCAAAGCCAGTTTGTCATTCCGGAGATCGATGCCGTTTTCTTTTTGGAACTCGCTGGCAAGGTAATCGACAATGCGCATGTCGAAGTCTTCACCACCAAGGAATGTATCACCATTGGTAGATTTTACCTCAAATACGCCATCTCCGATCTCCAGGATCGAAATATCGAATGTCCCGCCGCCGAGGTCGTAGACTGCGATCGTTTTGCCATCTTTTTTGTCAAGACCGTAAGCAAGAGCTGCCGCGGTCGGCTCGTTTATGATCCGAAGAACTTCCAGACCGGCAATCTTGCCGGCATCTTTTGTTGCCTGGCGTTGGGCATCGTTAAAATATGCAGGCACGGTAATGACCGCTTTGGTGACTTTTTCGCCCAGATAAGCTTCGGCGGTTTCCTTCATCTTCTGCAGGATGAAAGCGGAAATCTGCGACGGCGAATATTTTTCACCGCGGGACCTCACCCACGCATCGCCATTGTCTGCCTTGATAATCTCGTAAGGAACGAGTTTTTTGTCTTTTTCGACGGTCGGGTCTTCGTGACGGCGTCCAATGAGTCGCTTAATCGCGTGGAAGGTGTTTTCCGGATTTGTCACGGCCTGACGCTTGGCTGGCAGCCCGACAAGGCGCTCGCCTTCATTCGTGAAAGCCACCATAGAGGGCGTCGTTCTCATGCCCTCGGCATTTTCAATGACTTTCGGCGTCATGCCTTCCATGACCGCAACGCAGCTATTCGTTGTACCGAGGTCGATTCCGATTACTTTCGACATCCGATAAACCCTCTTTCATCAGCCGGCAGACTGTCGAGGCCTGTTCCTAGCGCCTCTCAAATGCGCACTGACCTTCAAAGTCTTGCGCAACCGTCAGTCCACTAAAGTCTATTCTTACAAAATTTCAACGGTTATATAAGCTGCACTGTATGCGCGTACAAGCCGCAGAATTCAAGCTTACACCTTCGTTCTATGACAAGAGATTATGGTCGTGACATGTTTGTTCAAGGGTGCGGCAGCGAAGGCACAATAGATTCGGCAAAAAAACAGCTTCCCGAGGGCTGTCGGCTCATTCCCAAATGCCTGGACGGCTCCGCTCAACCTGTTCTTCTTTCTCAGATTCGCGCCATCATCGTCGAAGCACCGCTCTTTACCCCGAAAATGCCGCGCACCGGCAAGGCTTTTTCCGTCGCCATGACCAATTGCGGGCCGCTTGGCTGGCTGTCGGACAAGGATGGCGGCTACCGCTACGAAACGCGGCACCCCGTGACTCAAGAGCCCTGGCCGCCAATTCCACCGATTCTGCTCGATCTTTGGCATAAATTGACAGCTTTCCCGCACCCGCCGCAAGTCTGTCTTATTAACTATTACACAAATAAATCGCGTCTCGGCCTGCACTGCGATGAGGACGAAGTGGATTTTACCGCCCCGATCCTGTCCATTTCGCTCGGCGATAGCGCAATTTTCCGCATTGGCGGGCTCAAGCGGCGCGATCCGTCGCTATCCCTGGAATTGAGATCAGGCGATGTTCTTGTCATGGGCGGGGCATCGCGCTTACGCTATCATGGCATCGACCGCGTTCTTGCCGGGACATCCGATCTGTTGGAGGAGGGCGGACGCTTTAATCTCACGCTGCGGTATGTGGGTGCGTGAAGGCAAAAGACTGATCCGATTTTTCGGCTCGGCCCCTGAGCCAGCGTGACCTGCAGCGCAACACCAAACCCCTCGCTGGACCTACATCCACGAGGTGTCGCTTATTTGCCTGGGCATCAGCTTGACCCTAAAACCGCTACGCACTTTTAGGGGCCGATGCGCCTGTTTGCCTGGGCATCAGCTTGACCCTAAAACCGCTACGCACTTTT
>CAZMAC010000139.1:0-7706 GCA_964564085.1 uncultured Hyphomicrobiaceae bacterium | reverse complement strand
GTGGAGACGGGGATGCGAAGCGGTTTTGCGGCAAAGCTGATGCCCAAGCAAATAACACCTCGTGGGCGTGGCCCAGCGAGGGGTTTGGTGCTGCTCTTTGAAATCGGCAAGACACGCGCGTCGACCGCAAGTCTCGAAAGTTTTTGCCCTACACCGGAACAGCGTTCGCGCCGCGCTTGAGTGCGCCGTAATAGGCCCAAAGGAGGCGGGCGGCTGCCGAGCGATGCGGGCGCCAGTCTTCGGCGCGGACGGCCAGCTCTTTTTCCGCCGGGCGTTCTTCAAGGTCAAAAGCCATCCGCACGCCTTCCTTCAAAGCCAGGTCGCCTGCAGGGAAAATGTCGGTATGGCCGACAGCGAAGAGCAGATAGACTTCCGCCGTCCAGCGTCCGATGCCTTTGACGGCGCTCAGATGCGCGATGGCGTCTTCCGCTTCAAGGCGTGTCAAACTGTCGAGATCAAGATCGCCATTGAGAATAGACGTGGAGGCTGCACGAAGCGTACGGATTTTCGGGGCAGAAAGGCCCGCCGCTTTGAGCGCTGCGTCGTCAATTTCGGCGAGACATAGCGCGGTCACAGTTCCAAGCGCTGTCTCGCAACGCGCAAAGATCGCCTTGCCAGCCGTCGCGGAAATTTGCTGGGCGGTAATGATCTGGAAAAGTCCGTGAAAGCCTGGCTCGGTCCGCCGCAATGGGACGTCGCCAGCGACGGAATGCACGATTGCAAATTGCGGCTCGATCCTGGTGAGCGCCTTGAGATGGGCCGCCAAATCCACCCCGCTCGCAATCGAACGCGGAAGTTTTTTGGTTCTCGCTGACCGCCCTGCCGCTTTGACGCCCATCACTTTGACCGCCCGTTATGCGCGTTCGGTGATCATCAGCGCAAACGCATAGGCCAGCGCAACCTCCTTCAGCCGGTCGAACCGGCCCGATGCGCCGCCATGCCCGGCATCCATATTGGTCCGCAACAGGAGGAGATTATCATCCGTCTTCATCGCCCGCAGCTTCGCCACCCATTTCGCCGGCTCCCAATAGGTCACCCGCGGATCGGTGAGCCCGGCCAGCGCCAGAATATGCGGATAGTCTTGGCGCTTGACGTTGTCGTAGGGCGAATAGCCGGCGATGGTCAAATAGTCCTCGCGGCTTGTGATCGGATTGCCCCATTCGGGCCATTCGGGCGGTGTGAGCGGCAGGGTATCGTCGAGCATGGTGTTGAGCACATCGACGAAAGGCACTTCGGCAATAATGCCCTTGAACAAATCGGGCGCCATATTCGCCGCCGCGCCCATCAGCATCCCGCCTGCCGAGCCGCCATGTGCAACGATATTGCCGGGTTTTGTGTAACCTTTCTCCGCCAGATAGCGGCCTGCCGCGATAAAATCGGTGAACGTGTTGATCTTCGCGGCCCGGCGTCCGGCGCGATACCAGCCATAGCCCTTATCTTTGCCGCCGCGAATATGGGCGATCGCATAGATGAAGCCGCGATCGACCAGGCTGAGCCTGCTGGTGGAAAACGACGCGGGCATAGCGATGCCATATGCGCCGTAGCCGTAAAGCAGAACCGGCGCCGATCCGTCGAGCGGCGTGTTCTTGTGATAAAGCAGAGAGACTGGCACTGTTTCGCCGTCGTCTGCAGGCGCAAAAACACGGGCCGTCACATAATCCGCCGGATCATGGCCGCTCGGCACTTCCTGCGTCTTGCGCAGAACGCGTTCGCGGCTCGCCATGTCGTAATCATAGACCTGGCTCGGTGTTGTCATCGACGAATAGCTGAAACGAAGCTGGTTCGTGTCGAATTCATAGCCGCCCATGGCGCCAAGCGAATAGGCTTCCTCATCGAAGGCAATGCTGTGCTCCGCGCCATCCTGCCAGCGACGAATGACGATACGCGGCAAGCCTTGCTCGCGCTCCATGCGCACGAGCCAATCCTTGAAGACCATGACGCTCAAGATCAGACGGCCAGGACGATGCGGCTCGATCTCGCGCCAGCTCTCGCGGCTCTCGCCAAGATCAGCTTCCATTATGCGAAAATCTTCCGCGCCCCCGGAATTGGTCAGGATGATCAATTTGCCGTCGCGGTGCTCAACGGAATATTCATGGCCCTCGTCGCGCAGCGAAACGATAACCGGCGGCGCATCGAGCTGATGGGTGTCAATCAGATGGACTTCGGAGGTCTGGTGATCGCCTGCCTGGAGCAGGATATAGCGCCGGTCGGATGTCTCATCGACGGAGACATAAAAGCCAGTGGCAGGCTCGTCATAGACCAGCACATCCTCGCTTGCAGGCGTGCCGACCCTGTGACGATAGACCTGGCGCGGGCGGTGGTTTTCATCGAGTTTGGTGTAGAAGACCCATTGGCAATCGGCGCTCCATACGCCGCCGCCCGCCGTTTCCGGAATAAGGTCGACAAGATCGTCTCCGCTCTCAAGATCGCGCAGCTTCAACGTGTAGAATTCAGATCCTTTATCGTCGTAACCATAAGCGAGCAGACGATGATCGTGGCTATGCGAAGCCCCGCCAAGTTGATAATAGGCGTGTCCTTCAGCAAGCTTATTGCCATCGAGCAGAGTCTGCTTTGCGCCGCCGCTGCGCGGCTCACGGCAAAAAAGCGGATGCTGGCCTCCGGTTACATAGCTGATGAAATAGGACCAGAGACCGTCAGGCGCGGGAACGGTCGAATCGTCCTCCTTTATCCGCCCCTTCATCTCCTGAAAAAGCGTTTCCTGAAATCCCTCTGTCTTAGCGAGCATGGACTTCGTGAATGCATTTTCGGCGAGAAGGTATTCCCGAATATCAGAGGCAAGCGCATCCGGGTCGCGCATGACCTGCTGCCAGTTCTCAGCTCGAAGCCAGGCGTAGTCATCGGTACGCTCAATATCGTGGCAGCTGCTTGTGAAAGATCGCCGCTCAGCTGCGGGCGGGGTGCAAGTTTGGATCGCTTTTTCCGTTTCCATAAGTTTTTCGCCGAAAATCAAATTGAAATGTCTCGCGGGGCTCAGCCCGGCGTTATGTCTGGCCAAATAAACGCGAGACACATCTTAAAGCAAGACCGCCGCTATTCTTTCGGCTCGAAATCGAGCGCGACGCCATTGATGCAAAAACGCTGCCCGGTCGGTTTGGGGCCATCGGGAAAGACATGACCAAGATGAGCATCACAGTTTGCACAGCGCACCTCGGTCCGGCGCATGAAGAAAGAGCGATCGTCATGCTCGCTGATTTGTCCCCCTTCAACGGGCTGGTAAAAGCTGGGCCAGCCTGTCCCGGAATCGAATTTTGCATCAGATGAAAAAAGGGAGGCCCCACAGCACGTACACATATACACACCATCCCGCTTCTCTGCGTTTAACGGGCTAGTAAATGCGCGCTCTGTGCCGTGTTTGCGCGTCACCCGATAGGCCTCAGGCGAAAGCTGCGACTTCCATTCTGTGTCTGTTTTTTTAATGTGGCTGCTCTCCATTTGACAACTCCTCGCAATTGTTGCGCTTTAGCAACCTTATTAATGGTGGGATGCTTTGGAATTTAGAAGAGCTTGCCGATCATGGTTCTACTCCCTTAGGGTAAAAATCACGTTATTCTGCAGAATCGGTGCCTTATCCCTAGGAACAAGCATGAAATCCAATAATTCTATTCGCAGTGGTTCATCAAAAAACAACAGCATTTTTTTTGCATCTCTGCTCATTTTCTTGCTTCTTCTCGGCACCAATCCATCATTCGCAGCTGAAGCGCATGTGGGATTAGACGGCTCTCAACTCGGTCTCGTTTGGATTGTGCCTTTTGTTGGCATTTTATTGTCTATTGCGATTTTTCCTCTCGTCGCGGCCGATTTCTGGCACCACAATTACGGGAAAATTGCGCTTTTCTGGGCTGCCGCTTTTCTTGTGCCATTCGCAATACAATTTGGGAGCAGCATAGCGATTGATGAATTGCTCCATACAGTTTTTCTCGAATATCTTCCCTTCATCATATTGATTGGGTCTTTATTCACAATCGCAGGAGGCATTTTTGTTGGAGGCAATCTTCATGGATCGCCAGTAACAAATACTGCCCTGCTCGCAACCGGGACGAGTCTGGCCAGTATTGTTGGTACTACAGGCGCATCAATGGTGCTGATCCGCCCACTCTTGCGGGCGAACGATGATCGCAAGCATTGTGTTCATACCGTTATTTTCTTCATTTTCCTTGTTTCGAACATTGGCGGTTCGCTCACGCCGCTCGGCGATCCCCCGCTTTTCCTTGGTTTTCTAAAGGGGGTCGATTTCTTTTGGCCATTTTTCAATATGTTCGTCCCGATGATTATCGTCGCGAGTATTTTATTGGTGGTTTTCTTTGTACTCGACAGCATTATTTATGCCCGTGAAGGTCACTTGCCACGCGATCCGACGCCTGACCGCGCTCTTTTCGTAACCGGATTTCCAAACATGGTGCTGCTTATTCTGCTCATGGGCGCTGTGTTGATGAGCGGCTCTGTTGATCTGGGAAACGTGCACATTCGCAATTTCGACGTTCCTGTAGCGGGGCTTCTTCGAGATACTATCCTCGTTGCGCTTTCCCTTCTCTCACTCAAAATTACGCCGAAAGCTACGCGCGAGGCTAATCGCTTCAATTGGGAACCAGTTCTTGAGGTCGCAAAGCTTTTTGCTGGTATTTTCGTGACCATCATTCCTGCAATTGCGATTCTTCGAGCGGGAGAGAACGGAGCTATGGCTGCGCTATTGGAGCTCGTTACCGGACCTGACAATGCTCCAAATAACGTTATGTATTTTTGGCTCACCGGAATTCTGTCGAGTTTTCTCGACAATGCGCCCACATATCTGATCTTTTTTAATTCTGCTGGTGGGGATCCCGATGTCTTGCAAGGCTCACTGTCAAATACGCTCCTAGCAATTTCCGCCGGGGCTGTTTTTATGGGCGCAAATACTTATATCGGCAATGCACCAAACTTCATGGTCAAGTCGATCGCCGAACGCGCAAACGTTCCAATGCCAAGCTTCTTTGGATATATGGGTTGGTCGATTCTGTTTTTAGTACCAATATTTGGTCTTATTACCTATATTTTCTTTGTATAAGGCCTCGGGTACTCAGACCAAATCCAATCCATTGGTTAGCGAATGACTCAATTGTTTTGAATGCGAGACCGTCTGAAATTTTGTGTGTCACTCAAAAGTCCAATATTTGAGAAACAGCCGTAGAATTGCTTCGACGGAAATATGAAACAAACTAAAGCCGTTTTAGGGGAAAATCTGTTTAATTTAAATGCGCGACACATATGCAAGAATACAAAACCTAGTGTACTGTACAGATAAAATTTTACAAAATGTGTAAGAGAAACACTTATATTCTCAGTCTTTGGATGAAAACTCGGCAAAATATCACTATCCCTCCATTAGCTTATCAGCTCGGCTGTTATATCTCAGGCTTAATTCGTAACTCTTAAGAGTTTTGCTTGAACATAAGCAAATTTTGAATATTATGATTTCCAGAAGTTAGCGAAAGTTCATTGGTGCTTAATCAAATTTAAATCAACCAATGGGTATGGATTGCTACCTTCGTATTATTAGTAAGAAGAATTACAGTTTCTCCAGAATCCCCAGCTTCCTTGAGAACTGTTAGTAAGAAACTCAAAACATGCACTAATGAATCTAGGAGACCGTCTATGATGGATATGAAATCGGATAACAATGAATTGGTCGAATTAACGACCACCATTGTTTCTGCTTATGTAAGTAACAATACTGTCGTTGCTGGCGACCTTCCCAACATCATCAATGATGTGCATGATGCGTTGTCCCGCGCTATTGTCAGCGCCACGCAGCCGCCCGTTGAAGAGCTAAAGCCTGCAGTTTCAATCAAGCGTTCGGTTACACCTGACTACATAATCTGCCTTGAGGATGGTAAGCAGTTCAAGTCGCTAAAGCGCCATTTGCGGACACACTATAATCTGTCTCCTGAAGAATATCGTGAGAAGTGGGGTCTGCCGCACGATTATCCGATGGTGGCTCCGAATTATGCTGAAGCGCGCTCCAAGCTCGCGAAGAAAATGGGCTTAGGTCAACGCCGGAAATAGAGCGGGATCGAGTAAAGTGGAACCGGCTTTCCACTTATATCATGCAAGATGTTATTCATCGCAGTCGCTGCGTTGATTTCAATCGATAATAGTCGAAATCAGTGACATCATCGGACTCACCTTCTACAAAAGCCTTCGTTCCTTTTCGAAGGCTTTTTTATTTTTACGCGGCAGCGGATTTATGCGGTAAAGTCATGCCAGCGCGGATGAAATGGGCCATTTCCAATGCGATTTCGCTCGCCCCCCCTCTTGGAAGACATAGATTGATGTAAAAAACCGGCAGAGGTGGCAGGTCTCCGGCTACTCCAATCATTTGAAGATTATCCGGCACAGTGGAACTCAGCATTGGCGCTACAGCAAGATCGGCTTCCACAGTCGCGCAATATGGATTGAAATCACTCGTCTCACAGGTCAGATGCCAATCGATATTCGCATCACTCAGAGCCTTGATTGCGGGAGGCCGGAACGAACATGCGTTGTCGCCAAAAGTAACCGGCAAAGGACGGCGTTGATATGCGCGTCCGCCTCGCGCTCCGACCCACACCAGTTCGTCCGGCAATAGCAACCCATCCCGATCCCGCGAATGCTGCTCGGTTGTCAGCGTCAGATCGATTTCATTGCTATCGAGCAGTTCAAGTAATTTGTAACTCGATGTGCATATCAGCGTCACCCGAACACGCGGCCAATGCTGATTAAAACTCTTAAGGATTGGCGGGATGAAGGGCTGGACAATATCGTGGGGAATGCCGAGTTTGATCTCACCTTCAAAATCCGGCGAGGTCATCATCCCCCAAACCTCATCATTCAGCACAAGCATACGCTGCGCGTAGCCGACAAGGCGTTCCCCGCACGTCGTCAGAACAGGGCGCCGGTTGTCTCTCGTAAAAAGCGGCGTTTCAAATAACTCTTCGAGCCGTCGGATCTGCTGGCTGACAGCGGCCTGCGTCAGGTTCAGAGCCTTTGCCGCGCTCGTCATACCGCCAGTTTCGGCGACAGCCACAAGCGCCCGGAGCAAGCTCAAATCAATCGTACGGCGCATCCAAACCTCTCATAACGAACCCTAATGAACTGCATTATAAACATTCGTTTTGCTTATGCAAGCGGAAGGCGTAAATAAGAGGTGCGCGCGCTTGAGCAACCACTTTAGCCGAAAGGTCACAACAATGCTGATGAAGCCAAGTCAGTTCGAATCCCACGCTGTGGCTCTTCCACATTCGAAGCACGCACAGGCGAAAGGTGCGCAGGTCGATTTGGTCACGCGTTTCTTTCAAAAGCTAGAAGCCTATAGCCGGATTCGGCGTGAACGAGCCGATCTCTTGTCCCTGGATGACCACTTACTCAGGGACATTGGATTAAGCCGGGCCGATGCCGAGCGCATCGCAAGAAAGCCCTTTAGATGGCTTTAGACTATATGCCCGATTTGCCTGACTGCAGTCAAATAATTGAGCATCGAGCCAACGAAGACCCTGCACCCCTTTTTGGGATGTGGGGTCTTTCGGCGTACAGCGAAACAGTTTTCAAAGAGCAGCCCGAAACCCCTCGCTGGGCCGCACCCACGAGGTTTTTCTTGTTTGCTTGGGCATCAGCTTTACCCTAAAACCGCTTCGCATCCCCGTCTCCACGGGGACATGCTTTTAGGGGCTGAT
>CAZMAC010000138.1:0-7732 GCA_964564085.1 uncultured Hyphomicrobiaceae bacterium | reverse complement strand
TGAAGCGTGCTGAGCGTTGAGCAGCTTACGCCTTGTGAGCGCTTTTCATCCGCAACCACTGACCGTTGATCTCGTCATCGCCGATAATCTTCAAGACCATTTCTGAGAACTCATCAGAATCAGCAAGAATGCTCTCGTCTTGCTCATTTGTCTGAATTTTTTGCGTCATATCCTCGGAGCGTTCGGCAAACATGGCCGTATCGTAACGGCCCGACATAATTGTCGCAACGCGAATGCCTTCATTGACAAGGTCGCGCGCGAGCGGTCGCGTCAGAGCAAGCACACCGCCTTCGGAGGCTGCGTAAGCGCATTGCCCCTCGCTGCCGTCCTCAGAGGCGACGGAGGCAGAATTGATAATTACACCTCGAATTCCGCTATCCAAAGCGGGAAGCGTCATCATGGCGGCGGCTGATTTGGTCGCCATATAAAAGGTGCCGGTCAGGTTGACCTGAAGAAGCCGCTCAAAGCTGGGTACATCATGAAGCATGATACGGCCGCTATCGGCATCGCGCCAGACGGCCGGTTGATCAAGCGCAATGCCGGCGCAATTGATCAGAATACGTTCGATTCCGTTTTCTTCACGGGCAAAATCCAGCGCCGTGTCGACCGTGATCTCACTGGAAATTTCCAGATGCCGATAGATTGCGCCGATTTTGGCTGCCAGAGCTTCTCCCTCTTCCCGGTACATATCGAGAATTGCCACTTTACAGCCGGCTGAGGCCAGTTTTTCTGCCGCAGCGGCACCTAAACCTTTTGCACCGCCTGCCACGACAGCGCTGATATCATTGCCAAGTCTCATGGGTTATCCCTCATCAATGCGGCTGGAATGAACGGCGAAATCGCCAGCATGTCAAATTATAATTCTATTCCCCAGTGACAAAGCTGAAAGCGGTTCCGTAAACGAAGATTTCGCATGCGCCGTCGGCTAAGCGCGGGTGGCTGATCCGGACCGCGAGACAGCCATCATATCCTTTTTCTTTTGCTTTCGCCTCAAGGTCTGCAAGCGCGCGTTCAAGCGTTGAGTCCATAAGACGTTCGTAGCGCCGCATTTTACCCCCCAGCGTATTGGTAATTATCTCTCGAACGTCACGAAGGATATTTGCGGCATTAACCGTTGAAACCCACATGAGTTCCCCTTCTTTAACTTTCCGATCTGAAAGCCGGTCAGCTGTGTAAAGAACCATCGGCTATTTCTTCCTCCCATCATTGCCCGTCTTGATTATCACCGTTGCAGGCCGGCCGAAAAGAAGACGGCGCAATGTCAGGAGAACGAACAGGCTGAGGAAGAAGATCACCAGAAGCCCGACCCAATATCGTTCTACGAAGACACGATAGTTCACATCCCCCTGCCTCACGAGAGCGAAATCATTGCCGATATTAGAGACGTTCAGAGCGGCGTTGTTCCGTAGCACCATTTCGACTGCAGAAAGCTGATCCCGGCTATTAATGATCGCATCCACCAGCGAATTATTCGAAAGAGACTTCATCAATCCGGGATTTGCCGCCACATCCCGCAAAATACGGTTCGCCGCCGGTTTCTCCAGACGCTCCAGATAGCTGGCGAGTGCCCTTAGCTCCTTTTCGGAAAGACGCCGGCCAAGCTCCTGCATGGTCGCGACCGGTAACCCGAGCAATCCACCGCGAGCGGTTTTATCGAGGCGGGCGATCCGCAAAGCTGCGGCCTTATTATCAAGAGAAAGCAGAGATGAGAGCTGTTCAGATGTTATCTCGTCTGGCGGAATGATCTGCGGTATGCCATAGGCGATCGCTTTTTGCAGGCGCGTTCCTGCCAGGCCCGCCCATTCGATCGCATTTTCCAGCGAGTTGGTTTCGACGGCCAGTTCGACGCCGGTATCGTCCAATATGCTAAGGGCATTTCTCAGCGTACCGTCTCTCGTGCGCTGTATGACGCCAGCCTCGCCTTCGCCTTTGAGAAGGAAACTGACTATTCGGCCAAGACGTCCAAGTTCATCAGCCTTGCGTGTTTTTAAGAATTGTCCGAAATCGGCATTTTTTTCCGCCAGACCAAGCAGCACATCATATTTTTGTTTGAAATCCTGCCAGAATGCGTAGATCCGTTCCGTCGTTTCAGATGCGATATAATCGATCTGCTTCTTGAGATCGGTCTCAATCGAACTCGCCAGTTCCTTCCTGATCAGAGCCTTGGCTTCGTCTGATTTCATGCGTTCCTCAATAAGAGGAAATACCCCTTCCGATGCTTCGTAGATGTCCCGTGCGATGAGGGCCAGACCGATAAGGCCGGTAAATGTGGAAATGATGCGTGTCGCGACAAGTCCGGCAACGCGGCGGCCGATGCTGGCGACCATACGCGCGATAATACGGCGGCTAACGATCAAAGCGATGCCGGAGATTGTGCCGACATTTTCAACGAGCAGATCGCCGGTATCGATCCTTGCGCCTCCGGCTTGAGAGACGACGTCGATCTGCCCTTCCGTTTCGCGTTCGAAGACCTGAGCGACAGCACCACCATAGCGGCTTTGCAGCGCCGTGCGCACACAATCAATGACGGGGCCGGAAATCAGTGACGCGGCTCCCTCCAGCCGCGTACCAAAATCCTTGCCCACGCCCTGAGCGAGGTCGGAGAGCGCGGTTTTAAAGCCCTCTGATCCAAAAGCGCGCTCGGCGACTGAGATCGCGGTCTTCTCTGCTTTTTCCTTGCTAATGGTTGAATAGGCGCGATCGATGATCGACGTATCGGCGCGTACAATCCGGATGGCGTCGTCGATCTCACGATCGAGCCGCTCACTCATATTCACGTCGCGCCAGTGAGTATCGACAAGAACGGCGTAATCGATTTGCCCGAGTTGCTCACTCAACGCGTCTTTCGTCAATCTTTGCAGTTCAGTGCGGACCTCGGGATCGCTCAAATTCTGACATTGCTCGATACTCACCGATAGCGTTCGCTGCTCTTGTGCCCTGACTTCAGAAAACTGGGCGATCAAAAACGAGACAGCCGTGACCGAAACGGTGATGAAACGAAGCGGACGAAGCCTTACAGACACGCGCATTTCCTCGCAATGCGGTACCGCCAATTTGGCGGCCCCAAATGAAACCCATGGCCGGATGACCGGTTCCGGTCCACAATGCTTCACTATTGCGCGGACAGCTAAAGATTGAAAGACACAGCGCCAAAAAGAAGGCCCCAAGCAACCAACGTCACCTCGAACGGGTGTCCGACAACGATTGGCGTTAGAATTGGAATATCGATGGCAAAGTAGCGAGACAAAATAATGAGGACAACGAGAATCGTCGACGCTGCGAACATCCCAAACGAAGGAGCGCTTAATTTCATTTTGGTGGCCTTCTCTATGAATTATTATTCGAAAACAACGCGTTACAAAAAAGGGATTTAAAGACTTACAAAGGGGTATTGCCTGCCACCGCAGCATTACTTAGCGCCAAACGGATCGGCGCGAACGATCTGCGATGATGATGCGTGACCCCGAAAGTTTGTATCGCCTCGGAATGAGCGCGTGTGCCATAGCCTTTGTTCCTGTGCCAGCCATAGTCCGGAAAATCATTTGACAATTTTTCCATAAGCCTGTCTCGCGTGACCTTGGCAATAATCGAGGCAGCCGCGATTGAGGGGCAAAGTTTGTCGCCACTGATAACGGGGATGGTGCGCGTGTCCAGATTTGGGCATCGGTTGCCGTCGACAAGAACGACATCCGGAACTTGGCAAAGCTTAGAAACGGCCTGAGACATGGCGAGTAAAGTCGCCTGAAGAATATTCAGCCGATCTATATCCTCCACACTGACAGAGCTAACACCGACCCACGCCGTCTCATGGATTTCATCGTATAATTGGGCACGGAAATCGGCGGAAAGGCGCTTTGAGTCATCCAGACCTTTCGGAATGCCCTTCTGCCGGAAGATCACAGCGGCCGCAACGACGGGGCCGGCCCACGGTCCGCGTCCGGCCTCGTCCACGCCTGCGATAAGCTTGCTATCGATCCCCGCAATCGCACGCTCAGTCTTCGGCGATGGCGATTTTGCAATCCCCGATTGGTTCATGAAAATTACACTGCACGCCAATTCCATGATCGCAAGAGGCTTGGTTAGGATTTGAACAGATCAAACTGTTCATTTTTCGTTTGCGGGGGCTGAAAGAGGTCGCTGCGCAACAGTGCGCGGTTCTGATTGAAGCCGCAACGACGGGCTGCGATTTGAAAACGCTTTGCGATCAATTCGGCGTAAGGTCCCGTTCCTGTCTGCCGTTCGCCCCAGGCCGAGACGTAATCCGCGCCACCGCGTGTCGAACGGACAAGCGACATAACTCGCCTGGCGCGATCGGGGAATTCTTCCCCAAGCCACTCCTGGAACAGCCCGCTGATTTCAAGCGGCAGGCGTAAAAGAACATAACCGGCTTCTTTTGCGCCAGCATCTGCGGCGCGTTCCAGAATTGCCTCGATCTCTGCATCATTCACGGCAGGGATGATCGGCGCAACCATGACCCCCGTTGGCACGCCCGCTTCGCTAAGCCGTGCAATTGCTTCGATGCGGCGCTCCGGCGTTGATGCCCGTGGTTCCATTTTCCTTGCAAGCCGCCGGTCGAGCGAGGTTATGGACAAACAAACTTTCACCAGCCCGCGTTCAGCCAAGGAAGCCAGAAGGTCAACATCCCGTAAGATGAGCGCTGATTTGGTGACGATGCCCTTCGGATGGATGGTTCGATCCTTTTTTTGGAGAATGTGCATTGTGAGCTCATAGGTTTTCTCAATAGGTTGATAGTGATCGGTGTTTGTGCCGAGAGCAATTGTTTTGACCCGGTAATTTGGCTTGGAAAGCTCATGTTCAAGACGTTCCGCAGCGTTGGTTTTGGCGATAAGAACGCTTTCAAAGTCGAGGCCTGCAGAAAGACCTAAATAGCAGTGCGTAGGCCGCGCATAGCAATAGATGCAGCCATGCTCGCAGCCGCGATACGGATTGATCGAGCGATCGAAACTGATATCCGGTGAGTCGTTGGTTGCAATGATCTGACGCGCCTGTTCAACCCGGATTTCTGTCTTGAAGGGGGTAAGTTCTGCGAGGCTTTCCCAGCCATCGTCGAAATCTTCGCGAAGCTCACTTTCGAAGCGTCCAGTGAAACTCGAACGCGCGCCCCGCCCGCGTCGGCGTTCTTGAGATACAGGCGGTTGATCAGGCGAGGCAGGACGTGGCTTGGCATAGGGTTTGCAGACCATACCAGAGCCTAGATCAAACAATAGAACAAATAAAGAACAAAATGTCGTCTATATGTGAAAGCCGCAATTCAGATGGCTATGAGAGCCTTATCTAAAGCACGAAATCGATAAACCGAGCACTCCTGATTAGGAGCGCTCGCGTAAAACCGGTCAGAATGTGTCGCGCTATGTGCCTGCAGCGACAAGATTATTGTTTGTCTTTGGTAAATGGGCAAGAGAAGGTTTGATCGGTCATATCCAATAGGGTATCGCCGAGGAAATAGCAGTTTTGACTGCGACCCAATGCTATTGAAAAAGTATGATCGACGAACTCCGAAATTAGTTTTCTCATAGAGATTATTCACTATTATCGCGGCCATGATTTCGGTCGTCATCCCGACATTAAATTCGCAACGCAGTCTTCCGCAAACGCTTGCTGCGCTTGTTCCAGCAGCCATGGAAGGCTTTGTCCGGGAGGTTGTCATCGTTGATGGAGGCTCAAATGATGCAACGGCTGAGATTGCTGAAGATGCGGGGGCGGAATTCGTCCGCTCTGTAAAGGGGAGGGGACAACAGCTTGCCAAAGGCGCGCGCGCGGCCCGGAGTGACTGGCTGCTTTTCCTGCATGCAGATACGGTCTTGCAAAATGGGTGGGAGGCGGAAGCCTTTCGCCATATTCGAGAGGTCGAAAATGGCGAAAAGCCGGAAATGGCAGCTGCATTCCGTTTTGCCCTCGATGATAAAGGTATCGGCGCTGCCTTCCTGCAATGGACGGTTGGGGTACGCTGCTATCTCTTGAAGCTGCCTTATGGCGACCAGGGCCTTCTGATTTCGAGGCGCTTATATGACGAGATTGGCGGATTTAAAGATTTAGTGCTTATGGAGGATGTCGATCTGATCCATCGGCTTGGGCGTCACCGAATCACAATGCTGCGATCTTTCGCCGTGACGAGCGCCAGCCGTTACCATACCGAAGGTTATGGTCGCAGAATACTACGAAATTTCTTTTGTTTAAGCCTTTATTTATTGCGCGTTCCCTCCCGTGTGATCGCCAGGATCTATGGCTAATCCGCGTCACAACGGTGCCGGACACTCACTGATCATTATGGTGAAAGAGCCGCGCATGGGGGCGGTGAAGACAAGACTTGCGCGCGAGATCGGAACTGTTGCTGCGGTGAAGTTTTATCGCACTGTCTCTCTGATTCTGATCCGGCGCTTGGCAAATGACCCGCGATGGCGGACAACCCTCGCGGTTTCGCCTGACATCGCTGTTGCATCTCGTCTCTGGCCTTCATACGTTCCGCGCGTTCCGCAGGGAAGAGGCAATATCGGCGAGCGCATGGAAAGACTCTTGCTTTCCCAAGGCCATGGACCTGCAATTCTTATTGGCTCGGACATTCCAGCTGTTAGGCCCCATCACATTGCAGAGGCCTTTCAATTGCTGAAGCGGAACGATGCGGTATTAGGTGCGGCGGAAGACGGAGGATTTTGGCTTGCCGGTCTTAACCGGCACACGCGCTTTCAGCGTCCCTTTCGCGGGGGTCGCTGGTCAAGCCCTCACGCACTTGCGGATACGCTTGCCAATCTTAAGACCCACAAAGTTGGGTTCGCCGAAACGCTCTTCGATGTCGACGACGCTGCTTCCTTCACCGCAAATGCAAAGGTTGGCACACGCGTTGTCCCTCCGGTTGAAAGTTCTGAAAAAGCAGAGCCAAAAAGCGGGCAAACGATTCAATCATCTTCGTGAAAACCCGCTTCGATCAGTGCCGTCAATGCTTCGAGGGCCTCTTCTGCCTCGGGTCCCTCGGTTTCGATAACGATCCGCGTACCAGGACCTGCGTTAAGCATCAACAGACCCATAATTGATGATCCGGGCACGCTGGAGCCGTCTTTCTTCACGACCACTTCCGCATCGAATTTTTCGACACATTTGACAAAGGCGGCCGATGCGCGGGCGTGAAGGCCTTTTCTATTCGAGATTGTAATCTCGGCAAGACATTGATAAACGCCGGAAGCAGCAATGACTGTCATAGAATGCCTAATTGTTATCGTCGAGCCAGCGCCATCGATTATATCGATATAATATCATATTTGCGCTGATGATTTGTCCGTTATGGGTTCGAAACGAGACACAAATCGGTATGACTGGCGGGACCAAATGCCCAGATCAACCTGCGTTTAATCGGAATCGATTAAGCGCAGAAAAGTTGATCTATTTTAAAGGTTAGAGCAACTGTCCGTGTCCAATTGGACGCGCGTTGCTCTAGTGTCCCGATTCCGAAGTTTGCCCCATTCCTGCAGCATGCTGCGTAGCGAACTTCGGAATCTCAAGGGACAATAGCAATTTGATTCTCCTAGTGTGATTTGAGAATCCAGAAGTTCGTTCCGAGACTGCTGCAAAATGTGACGAACTTCTGCATCATCACACTAGCGAGCTGTGAGCACCTGACTGGCCACATTAATATATTTGCGACCCGCTTCTTGCGCCAGTTTTATCGCTTCCGGTAGATCACACTCTTCGCGCACACGAGCAAGTTTGACAAGCATTG
>CAZMAC010000137.1:0-7739 GCA_964564085.1 uncultured Hyphomicrobiaceae bacterium | reverse complement strand
AGATGTATTGCGTTGAATATAACGCGTCGAGGCGCGATGGTCTGTCTGCTGAGCTTCATTTGTGCTCCAGTATTGGCACAGAGCGCCGGCGGCAAGATGTCAGAGCGTGTACAGATTGAGCTACGCGGCCATATCGTCCCGAAATGCAGCCTGTCCGGCATGGCGGGCGCGCTCAATTTTGACGCGGCAAGGCTTGGCCGCCAGGAACAAAGCGCCGCTCTCAGCTTCATCATCGATTGCAACACGCCATTCACTTACGGATTTCACGCAGCGGGCGGCGCTATGACGCTGGACGGAGCAGACGGCTCCGCAGCAAGTGACACGACCCGGTTGCCCTATCGCGTCAGCCTTAGCATTCCGACGAATGACGGCGGGCTGCTCCGCGCCGAATGTGGCGGTGGGACCGCGGATGCGCTGGCTTTGCCTCAGAGTTGCGAAGTCGATTCAGGTCATGCCGTGGCGATGAACCAGCAGGGCGAGATGCGGGTCAGCCTACCCGCGACCGCCAGGCTGCCATTTGCCGGACGGTACACGGATAATTTACGGATTGCGCTCAGCGCAAAACAGTAACACCGAAGGGCTTCGGTGTTGAAGCGGAGTTTGTGCGCGACGCAAACTCCAGGCACTAAAGAGGAGAGTAAAATGCAACGTCACTTAAGAACTATCGCATACAGCGGCATGTTTTCGATTTTCGCTGCGACGATGTCGATCGCTGCTGACCATAGCATAACAATCACTGCGAACGTAAATGGTGTTTGTACAATCAGTAACATTGTTGCAGGCTCAGGGACCGCCAGCACGACATCACTAAACGTCGTTACCGAGAATGGCACAACTGTCGCTTCATCTGCGGGTATGGATTTTTACTACTCTTGCAACGAGCAGAATGTCACTATCACTCTTACGTCAGAGAATGGGGGCATCACCCATGACAGTGACACAAGCGCGCCAAAAATTCACTACACGGCAACAACGGTTCAGGGCGGATCTGGTCAACTGCTCGCTTCTATGGACACTTCAAACGTTTCGTCTGACAGCGAAAGTTTTTCGGCGACTGCGCAACCAATCAATCTCAATATTTCAGTCCCAGGCGGTGTCAGTGGGCTAACGCCCGGCCTCCATGAAGACATCCTTCGTATCGAAATTAACCCTACTTGATCGTAGTAGTTTACAATCAATTTCGTCACAAGGTAACGGGACATGAAACGTACCCTATTATGTGCTGCTTTAGCAGTAGCTTTATCAGCAGGCCAGTCTTCTGCAGACAACAATATCGACTATACTGTCAACCTCTATGCAAATATAGACGATGTTTGCTCTTTTCCGGTTACGCCGGTTGCCTCGGAGGGCGCTGACTACTTTAGCGCTATAACGACCTCTGACGTAACTTTCGAACCGGAAACGGATGCAAATGGTGTTGTTCAAAATGTCATCGGTGAACTGAGATTTGCCAATGCCGTTTGCACGCAACCCACAAATTTGAGTTTGACTGCGTCCCAGTTCCTTCATCAGGGAACAGCGACGCCCGGCTTCAGCACCGAAATTCTTTATAGCGTCCAGCTCGATTGGGGCGGGGATACGATCGTTTCGGCTTCAACGCCTGGAACGCCCGTTTCGATCCCGAACCAATCCGTTCTGCCTACTGCCGGCGATTTGACTCTTAAGATCGTAACCGAGCTCGGCACGGCGCCGCTCAATCAAGGCGCATATGTCGGAACGATTGGGTTCACCCTATCGGCAGTATAGATCTCGCAAGCTGTCCAAGAAGGCCAAGCTGGAGGCCATCGCCTCCAGCAGCCTCCGCACCAAAAATTCAGTTAACGGAATTGATTCATGTCAAGAGTATTCAACACCGCGTTGTCCTGCGCTTTGGCGCTCACAGTATTAACCGGCGCATTCACAGATAAAAGCGCCGCCATGTCTGTCGAGCCGATGGTGGTCGACATCACGCCTGCCGGCAATGCAGCCAAACAATCCTTCAAAGTTACCAACACCGGAGCCAACCCGCTGCCGATCGAAGCGGTCATCTCGACTCTGGAGCTTGGCCCGAATGGCGAGCAGACCGTCAAGAAAGCAGGCGACGACCTGCTGATCTTCCCGCCGCAGGCCATGATTGCGCCGGGCGCGTCTCAGGTTTTCCGCGTGCAATGGGTTGGCGATCCGGAAATCTCCAAAAGCAAAACCTATCGCGTCAGCGTCGGGCAGGTGCCGGTGAAGCTGGCGAAGGGCAAGAGCGGTATTCAGATTGTCATGAGTTTCGGCGTGACGGTCAATGTCGCCCCGCTGAACGGAAAGTCGGCTATCGTCGTTACGAAAGCGACGACCGCCAAGGACAAAAGCGGAAAGCGCGTTGCCGCCGTGACGGTCAAAAATCCCGGCAATAAACACGCCTATTTGCAGAAATCCTCGATCAAACTGTCCGGAGGCGGATGGTCGAAGCAAATGACTTCCGGCGAGATTTCGCAAAAGGTCGGCCTCGGCATCGTCCAGCCCGGCAAGGAACGCCGGTTCTTGATCCCGGTCGATATACCGGCTGGCGTTTCCGATATTACCGCCAGCATCGACTATCGGCCTAACAGCTAGCCGGGGGCATACCGCCCCCGCCGATTTCCGGCCCAGCTTTTCCGTTTTCGTTCGTGGCTCTGACGCGGCGCACTTCCCCGCGCGCTCATCCCCTCACCCTGCGCAGCCGCTGCGCGAAGAGGCACGAAGTCAAAAACGAAAGGCTTGGACCGTGGGATAGGAGAGTGTCTGCTCGATGAGGGTTCTAGAAATCATCAAGCGCTATCCGCCTCGTAGCAGCACTCTCCTGTTCCTTTGCTTCGCTGCAAGTTGCGTTCTTCTCACCCCTGTTACCGCATACGCCGGCGATGACGCCGCCCCGCCGCCGATCATCAACCCAACCGGCCGCACCCTGGAAATGACAGTGCCGCTCCATTACCGGAGCTTTTATCTCGGCGATCTCGCAGTCCGTCTGACGCCGGAACAGGAGGTTGAATTGCCGCTGGCCGATCTGAACCGCACGGTGAAGCCGCTACTTCGTTCGGAAGCTCTCACCGCGCTCGGCAAGGCGGCGGCAGGCCAGGACTATGTGGCGCTCTCTACGCTCAAGGCAGAAGGTTTTGACTTCCGCTTCGATCCCGGCGCGGTCAGCATCCTCTTTACACCGACGCTCGATCAGAAGGTAGAAGGCAATGTCAGCATTCATGCGCGGCGTGCGCAAACGGACAGCCCGAACGCGGCCGACCCCGCCGAATTTTCGGCTTTCCTCAATCTACGCTCCGCCATCGATTATGTCAGCATGTCGCCATCGGGCCGCGAGGGTTTGCGTGCACCGCGTCTGGATCTTGAAGGGGCCGCGCGCTGGCAGGGCGTGGTTGTCGAGGCGGAAGGCACGTTCGAGCCGGACGATGCCTCGATCTTCGGCGAGACGGGCGAAGGGTTCAAACGACGCGGCACACGGATCATCCGCGATTTCGAGGACAACGCCGTCCGCGCCACGGCAGGCGATGTTTATCCGGTGGGCACAAGCTTTCAGCACACGCCTGATCTTCTCGGCCTGTCGTTGGAGCGCTCCTACAGCAAACTCCAGCCGGGCAAAAACATCCGCTCCACCGGCCGCCGTTCGTTCCGGCTGGAGCGCCCATCCAGCGTCGACGTTCAGGTCAACGGGATCACCGTCCGGCGTTTAAAACTCGATCCAGGCGATTACAATCTCAGCGATTTGCCGGTCTCAACCGGCCTCAACGATGTCACGCTGCAGATCGAAGACGATGTCGGCAAGACGGAGACGCTTGAATTTTCCATCTTTCTTGACAATGAGCTGCTGATGCCGGGCCTTTCGGAATGGGCCTTTGCCGCAGGCGTGCCTTCCCGTTTTGATGATGGCGAACCGGATTACGGCAGCAGCGATGTGTTTCTGACAGGCTATTACCGGCGCGGCTTGCTGGAAAGCGTCATGGGCGAGGCGCATTTGCAGGGTACGGCCGAAAGTGTGATGGGCGGGCTCGGCGTCCTGTTCGGCAGCGCCTTCGGACTGTTCTCGCTTGAGGGCGCGGCGAGTATGGATGCCGATAGCGCATGGGGCGCGGCTTTTGAAGGCCAATATGCGCTCGCCAATATCGAGGACGGCACAGGGCGCAGACACAGTGTCCGGTTTTCCGCCAAAGCCGTGTCGCCGGATTTCACCGCCGCGATCCCCGACGCCGGCCGTCAGCCAGGCAAAATCGACGCAGCCTATGACGAGTGGCTTACCCTGTCGGCAAGCTACGGAACCGAGCTGCCATTTCATATCTCGGCCTCCCTGTCGGCAGGCTACGGCTTCGGCCTGGAAGAGGACCAGGGCAGCCACCATGCCGATCTCAGCCTCAGCCGCTCTTTCGGAAGCAATCTTAACATGGGGGTGACGGGAGGCTATTACGCGCGTTATGACCGGGAGGATGAGCTCAGCCTGCTTTTGCGCCTTCAATACCGCTCGGACCGTAACGCCAGCGTCTCCGCATTGCACGATGCGCGTTACGGCCGTTCGAGCATCGGATACACGCAGCGATCCGGGCGCGGCATTGGGAGCTGGCAGACCAGCATCGATCTGACCCATGAGACGGCGGACGATTATGCTTTTGATGAGGACAAGGACGATTTCTCCGTTAACGGTGAAGTGAGCTACACTGGCAATCGCGCAGCTGTTTCGGTGTTTCAGGATTCGCGCTTTGTGGGCCTTGAAGCGCAAGACATCGATCAGCGGACCTCTGTCCGGGTTGAGACGGCTCTTGCATTCGCGGACGGTCACGTCGCAGTCGGACGGCCAGTCTCAAACGGCTTTGCGATCATTGCGCCACACGCGGGGCTCAGCGATAATAAAATCTACATCGGCAAGGAAACATCGGGCATCACGGCCGAAACCGATTTTCTTGGTCCTGCCCTTCTGCCCAGCGTCTCACCCTACACGCTCAACCGCATCGACTTTGAGGTCGACGATCTTCCCCCCGGCTACGACCTCGGCGACGGGCTTTTCGACCTCACGCCAAAACATAAGTCCGGCTATGCGCTCAAAGTCGGCTCCGCTTATACGGTAACGGCGCTCGGCACGCTGATCAATCCGGAGGGTGAACCTATTGCTCTGATCACGGGCGTTGTGATCGAAGACGCCAATCCGGAGAAAAAGGTCGAACTTTTCACCAACCGCACAGGCCGCTTCGCCGCTCAAGGCCTCGCTCCCGGCAAATGGACAATCGAAATGGCGAGCGAACCTATGACGCGGTTTGCCATTGAAATTCCGGAGGGCACGGTCGGCCTTTATCGCGCAGGGGAATTGCATGCGATTGAATAACAGCGTCAGAAAGATGAGGCGGCAATGACCATGCGTTTACTGATCTATCCTACACAATGGCTCATCGCCGCCGTCCTTTTTGCCGTTCTCACGTCAGGAATGGCGCAGGCCTGCTCGGGACGAATCGTCTCAAGTCCCAATCCATCTTTCGATTACAATCCTTTCGCCCCCATCGACAATGTCCGGTCTCATGCCGTCCAGATCGAAAATCAAGCCGCGAAAAGCTGTGCGTTCTGGCTCAGTTTTGCGCCGCCTGCCGGATCGGGCGGGTGGCCGGACGGTTTCGATTTCGAGATCAGAAACGCGGACGGCATGCTCCTGGCTGCAAGTGATCAGCCACCCGGTGCGTCAGCCCCTCTTTCGAGCGGGCCGCTTGACCCAAATACCACTCACATCTTTCACTATACCGTCAGGATCAGGGCGGGACAGATGCTGGCGTCCGGCAATTATGACCATCAGGTTGAGCTCGCTCTGACCGGAACAGCGGACGGCTTCCCTCCACAGACTTCGGCGCCTTCGGATCGGGCGGACCTTGCCTTGCTTGTCTCGGTTCAGGACTATCTTGGGGTCAACATCGCGGGCGCGGGTGCGATGAAGACCATCGATTTCGGCGAATTGCGGACCGGCGAAAGCCGGCGTGTCGTCATCGAGGCGCGCAGCAACAGCAATTTTACGCTGAAGGCCTTTTCGGCCAAGGGCGGCGCGCTGAGGATGGACGCGCCTTATGAGGATTGGCAAATCCCTTACGTCATGACGATCAATGGCGGACGGATCGCGCTGCCGGGGGAAATCGGCCCCTTCGACACAACAACGATTGCGGGCCATTCCTTCGACGTCGGCTTTACCATCGGCGATGTTTCGGGTAAACGCGCGGGGCTTTATTCCGATGAGATCACCATCGAGATCGTCCCGGCGATGTAGCCCCCAAAAGCTCTGCGCGCCCAATCCCGATCGAAATGCCAGCCGGCCTGTAAGCCGGGTTCTGTACGAGAGTTGCCCCTCGCGATGACCATTCATCTGGGACGCCCATCGCTGAGCGCCTCAAGCAACCAACCCGGGCAGCAAGCGTGGAAACCCGCCCGCCGCCAGCTTTCGCCGGCAGCTATGCCACCCCTATTCGGTCTTGCTCCCGGCGGGGTTTGCCGTGCCGCGCCTGTTACCAGCCGCGCGGTGCGCTCTTACCGCACCCTTTCACCCTTACCCTGGCGCACCAGGGCGGTTTGCTTTCTGTGGCACTGTCCCTGGGGTCGCCCCCGCCGGACGTTATCCGGCGCCGTGTTTCCGAAGGAGCCCGGACTTTCCTCCACGGAGCAAAGCCCCGCAGCGGTCATCCAGCCGACTGGCTTTGCGAGATAAGGCGATGCGCGCAGCAACCGTCAAGTGTGTAGATGCCCAATCCGAAACAATGTTTGACTAGCGCAGACTGTACCTAGCTCACTGGCGCCGCGTCGATTTTGCATCGATTTCGCCAAGCGTCTCGAAACTGCCATCCGGTTTACGCCGCATCACCACCATTTCGCCGGAGCGGGGATAGACCCCGGAAAAACTCGTCACGTTGACCTGATGGGTGACGAGAACGACCGGGCGCGACAGATCCATCTCGGCCAGATCGCGCCCTAGCTGACGGAGTTGCGCCGGGCCTTTGGACCTCTCTTCGAAAAACGAATTCAGCGACGGCAGCGGCACGACCTCGCCGAGACCGAGCAGGCGCGCGGTTTCCAGACACCGGCACCACCGGCTCGAATAGACCGCGGCGCTTTCGATCCCGTTCGCGCGGAAGGCGTCGCCGGTCCGCCGGGCCTGACGGCGGCCGGCTTCGGACAGATTGCGCTGGGTCGAGCAGTCGTCAACGCGGAAATTCGACGGATCGCCCGTGCCGGGCGCAAGGGCGTGGCGCATGAGAACGACATGGCCGGGCTTGCGCAGCGCCGCCCATAACTCCGCTTCGCTCTGGGCCATAGCGGACGGCGTCGTAAGCAAAAGGCTGAGCGCGGCGAGCGGCAGCAACCACCTCGTCAAGGATCGACGGTGTAAAGAATGAGTGATGGACAAAACGCAGGCACCTTTTGGGTTCGAGTTCCTGCCTTCGAGGTATGTGCGGATGCTCTGCCGGTCAAGGTGGCGCTGCGACGATTTCCGCAACACCAAATTCCCGCTTGACCTCTATTCGTCGCCCCGGCCGAAGCGCAGCGGAGAGCCGGGGGCTAATCGCATAACAACCCGGCACAGCGTTCGTTGACAGTAGAGTGGGTCCCGGCTCGACCTGCGGCCGTCCGGGATGACATATATGTCTGTCTCTATTCTTCCAACACCAATTCCCTCGCCAGACTCTCCGTCTGCGAGGTGTTATTTGCCTGGGCATCAGATTTATCCGAAAACCGCTACGCACTTTTCGGTCTGATGCCGTAGT
>CAZMAC010000136.1:0-7764 GCA_964564085.1 uncultured Hyphomicrobiaceae bacterium | reverse complement strand
AGCTCGGCGGCAAGCGCATAAATCTCGCCGCCGGTCTGGCTTAGAGCATCGGGATCGGGCGCGGCCGGTCCAGAACCGGCTGAACTCATTGCCCCCTCCCCCATGATTTAGCTTGCAACCGCCGCAACCTCGCCGCTATCTGCCGTTGAGGCGGTCTGACGCAGATTGTCATCGATAATATGATCGTCCATCAGCTTTTTGATGTGGCTGATGCGCTGATAACGCGGCCCTTCGAACTCCTCAAGCGTCAACCCGGAGGAGCGATAGGCTTCGTAGAGCTGCTCCGCGCCGCGCCGTGCATCCCATTCGGTGCGGAAATTGCAAAGCGTACGTTCGATTTTGTCGAAGCTGACGCGGTAGGAGCGTTTGTCCGGCCCGGCATCCGAGGCATATTCCAGACGGCAGCCCGGCACCACATCGGCAACGATCTGTGCCAGATCACGGATGCGATAGTTATGCGCGCTATTGCCGACATTGAATGCTTCGCCGAAGACCTTCTCCTCCGGTGCTTCGAGCGCTGCAAGAAATGCGCGCGAAATATCTTCGATATGAACGATCGGCCGCCAGGGCGTGCCGTCCGACTTCAGGAAGATCAGTCCCTTGGTGACGGCCCAGGCGACCAGGTTATTCAGCACAATGTCGAACCGCATCCGGGGCGACACGCCATAAGCGGTTGCCGGGCGCATAAAGACAGGGCAAAAACCGTCGCCTGCAAGCGGCGCGATATCGCGCTCGGACCAGACCTTGCTCTGCCCATATGGCGTGACCGGATTGAGCTCACCCGTCTCATCGATCATATCGTCATCAGCCAGGCCATAATTGCTGCAGGACGAGGCCAGGATGAAGCGCTTGACGCCTGCTGCCTTGGCAGTTTTCGCAAAATGCACGCTGCCAAGATGGTTAATGCCGTAAGTGACATCCGGGTTCAGATTGCCCAGAGGATCATTGGAGAGCGCGGCAAGGTGAACGACGGCGTCCAAGCCCTCCATATCCGCCGGTGTTACGTCGCGAATATCTTTGCGCAACTCAGCGACAGGCTCGATCTTACCGCCAGCGTCGTAAGTGCAGCGTTCATAAAGGTCGCTGTCACACCCTATGACCTCATGACCGGCTTTCAGAAAAAATGGCACCATAACCGTGCCGATATAACCTAAATGGCCGGTAACCAAGACTTTCATCGGGACCACCTCGCAGTGAAATTTCAAAATTGACCACGCATCGATCTGCATACCAGCCGCATCGAGACTGTCCTGATAGCAACATTTGCGTGGCTTGGCTGTAAAATCCTCGTAAAAAGGCTAACGCGCGTCATAAAATGAGCTTATGCGTTTTGCTGAGTATGAGTGCTTTGTGGAAAAATGTCGTAAACTGCTCGCGCCGTGTTGACGGCAACACACCCCGGACCTGCATTTTGAGCGTCCCAAAGCCGCTCAAACCTTGATCCTTAAGGATCGGACAACACGTCTAAAGCCGTTCGGGAACCAAGTCTGTCAAGGCGGTTTTTTAAGTGATAACAATCTGGTAATTGGAGGGATGAATAATGACAATGCATAATTTTAAGAGTGTTGCAGCTGCCGCTTTTCTGAGTGTTCTGGCTGGAACGCTCAGCGCCAATGCACAACAGGGCGATGGAGTCCGCGTGGGCGTACTGACTTGCGAAGTCAGTGGCGGCACTGGTTTCATTTTTGGATCGAGCAAAAGCTTGAGATGCAGTTTTGACCCGTCCGAGGGCGGCGTTGAGACCTACACTGGCAGCATCAACAAATTCGGCCTCGATATTGGCGTTACGGGACCTGCCACGATGACCTGGGCCGTTATTGCGCCAACCAATGAAATTGGCGATGGCGCGCTTTCCGGCAGCTATATCGGCGCGTCGGCCGAAGCCACAGCCGGTGTCGGCGGCGGTGCAAATCTGCTGATTGGCGGGTCGGACGACACGATTTCGCTCCAGCCGCTAAGCGTTCAGGGACAGACCGGCGTCAACGCGGCGCTCGCTGTTTCGGAGCTGGTTTTGAGAGCGTCCTGATCTCTAGAGCAACGCGCGTCCAATCGGACGCGGACAGTTGCTCTAACTGTTTAAAAATAGATCAACTGGACACCTCTAAAAACCTCCGACCTGGGTCTTGAGTTCGCTGGAACTCACAGTCTGATTCCGGTTTGTTCGCCATTCGATTCTGGAATGTTTCCACTCTCAATCGCTTCTTGGGATCGCTGCCGAGGTTTTTAGAGGTGTCCAACTTTTCTGCGTTTTGGTGATTCCACCTAAACGCAGGTTGATCTAGCCGACTGGCATAGGCGCCGCTTGTGAAGCGGCGTCAGCCTGCCTTATTGCAGTTTCTCGCACCAGAACCGGTACATGGCATCGAATGTATGCGGATGTTTCTCCTCGAAAGCCGACCAATTCGCGAGCTTTCCGGGCCAGCGATCGCCCGGATAGCTCTTGAGAAACATCTCAATAACGGGCCTGGGGAGCTGAAAGCCCCGGATAGCCAGCGCGTTCTGTTCGATAAAGGTTTCAATTTCCGATAGAAACACCGGACGTTCGTGCTCGTGCAGGATCAAATCCCGAAATTCGCTTAGCGTATAAAAATCATGCGACTGCAAGAGCGATGCCGCTGCATCGTCGGGGCGGTTCATTAACGTCGCGCGGTAATTGCGCGCGGTCTCATCGTCACATTCCGGCCCGGGATAATCCGCCTTGCTGCGCAGATTTGTTATGTTTTGACGCGCAACGGCGCTGTAAAGCCCCACAAGCATCAGCCCGCCCGGACGCAGCAAACCGTCAAGCGCTTTCCAGCCATGAAACGGCTCGGCCATGTGGTGGAGCACGCCGACCGCTTCGATAATATCAAATACCCTATCATCAGTTGTCAGATTTTGAAGATCGGCCTGTGCGAAACGGAGATTTGTGATTTCGAATTGCTCCGCCTTCATCTTCGCATAGGCAAGGCTGGCGCGGCTGAGATCGATGGCCAACACATCCGCTGCCGGCCCATAGCGCGTCGCGGCGGCAATCGCTTGCTGGCCGGTTCCCGCGCCCGCGATCAACACCTTTAAAGGCCGATCAAGAAAGCTAAGCCTGTCCGGCTCGAAAAACCGCCGCAACGCGGCTTTTGCGCTGCCTTCTTGCGGCAATTGCAGGCTGTCCCAGCGCGGATAGGGATGTGTCTCATATTGGCCCGCAACTTTCCGGGACGTGTCATCCTCAATCCGACCGACGACAGGAAGATCCGCAGCAACGATTGCCCGGCTGTCGCTATCGGCAAGCCACGACATCAGCAGCTCGCCAAGTGCGCGCGGGCGGATGGAGCGACATTCCGCTGCGGTTAAGGCCTTACCAATGAGAGCTTCGGGCGGGCGATAGAGAAGATGGAGCATCAGCCGCCGCGATTGATCGGGTACGCCA
This sequence comes from uncultured Hyphomicrobiaceae bacterium, assembly GCA_964564085.1. Classification (GTDB taxonomy): domain Bacteria; phylum Pseudomonadota; class Alphaproteobacteria; order Rhizobiales; family Rhodomicrobiaceae; genus JAHQVI01. The sequence goes on along the minus strand of CAZMAC010000136.1, from coordinate 4,358 downwards.
GCCAAAAGTTCGGCAAGATCGAGGGGTGTCTCGGCCAGCGCCCTATGCTCATCGGACGTAGCCGCGAAAATATACTCATTCAGCAGACATTGCCGGATCAGCGCGATCACAAAAGCCGTCAGCGCCTTGTCTTCGTAGCGTTCGGCGGGAATTTCAAGCAGAAGAATGCGGCGCAGCGCGGTCAGGAGCCGTTCGAATCCTGGATTGCGATTTGGCGCAGTGGTCAATGCGGCAAGCAGCAAGGGCTGCGAGACAGATTTGTCCGTCCGCCTCAAAATGAGGTCGCGCGCGGCCTCGTCAGCCTCGCCCGCCGCGACCCTTTCGGTGGCTTCGCCTAGCGATGACCGCGCAAGCAGATGAGCGGTCGCCGCAGACGCAACCGCCTGCCGGTCGATCCGCTCGAATGCGAAAGCGGCAAGTAAACCATGCGGATTGAGCTCACCCGTATTTTCGAGCCGGTAACGTCCACAGATCAGCGCCAGCCTTTGCGCTGCTTCCAACCAGGCCGGACGTAGACGCAATGCCTCGGTGAGAAGCTGTGCCGCCTCATCGATCTCGCCGATCCGCTCTTTGGCACTTGCCAGATTGAATAGTACGACCGGGTTGCGCGGATCGGTTTCCCGCGCTTTTGCAAATGCCTCCGCCGCCAAATAAAACCTGCCAGCCCGGAAAGCCTCTTTTCCCTGACTGATCGAATTATCGGAGGATGGCTTGCTACGGCGTGCTGCTTTCATCGGCTGAGGGGTAGCCGATCCCGACGCAAATGCCAAGTGCAAGCCATGCCCTTACACAGAACGCGGCGGTTGGCGCAGGGTTCTGCTTGGACCGATTAGCATTTGACCGGCGCGTCGGCACCCCGTCCCGGCTTGAACCGGTCTTCCATGATCTCGATCAGCCTCTCATAATATTCTTTTTCACCGCTTGGAAACGTTACGCTGAAGACGTTGATCAGCTTGTTCGAACAGGAAAACATAACTTTCTGATAGTAAGTATTGCTGCCGCGGAAACCGGAGAGAACAAACCATGTCCGGCCTTTTGGATTGTAATCAAGCTGGTCATATCCTCCGAAATCTTCCAAAAGCACACGGCGATACTCGCTTGGCGATAAGTCTTCATTATTGATCGCCCCGAATGTGACAATCTGGGCTTTCCCATCATCGGAGGTGAATCTCAACCCGTTCTCGCCTTCGGGCGATTGCTCCGCTTCGAATATGTCCGCGGGGTAATAAAGACGAAAGCCGAAGCGCGGATGCTTGTAAGTCGTCCAATCCTCATCTGCTTTTGGCTTATATCTCGCCGCGGATCCAGGCTCCGATGCTGCGACCAAAACAAACGCAGCAGCAATGAAACTGTAGAAAAGAGTTCGTGCGATCGGTGTCAGCGCTCTCATAGATACCCCATTCAGGTAACAGGCTGGATATCCTTTCCATAATCTCTAAGTTTGGGAATCCAGCCCAATCAATCTTTTGTCAAAGCAGACTCATGAACACTTCAGCCCTGGGTTTCAAAGGTCTTGCCAATAAAAATTACGTGCGCTCGGGTAAAAGGTTTCGCCTTTCGTAGAAAAAATGGGGTTTGCCGCTGTTTTTTCCGCTTATCGGTCACGGTCGGGCAAAGAGGCAGGCGAAGAAATATTGCTGTTGTGAGTTATAGAAAAAAATGATCGACACGGGAAACCGTGCCAAATCTTTCCTTACCTCGCTTTGACGCTCTATTATGGAAAGCGCTTAAAAAACTTCCAGCTGATATCGGCTGCCGAAATATCCCGATTGGCCGGACCACCCAGCATAGACTGCAGGAGAGGTCTGTTACCGATGTCAGCACCGGGCGGCAAATGGCCCCCGCCTTCAACCGTCAGAAGAACGACGGCGCCGCTTGAGCGGCAATTCGAATATTGTTTGGCAAAGACTGCGGAGCCGTCGGTGCGGTCTTTGTCAGGCAGTGGCTTCATCTGCGCATTCTTGCTGCAGCGGTTGTGACGTCTCCAGAATTCAACCGTTTCCGACGTTGACAGCACTTCTCCGCGCTTACGAAACCGCCCGGTTTCCCCGCCTTCCCAGGGAATGATGGGATCGTTTGTCGAATTGATGATCAGCATGGGACTGACGCCGCTTTTCGGGCAGCCATCAGCAACAGCTTCGGGCATATTGGCGATGACGGCCGCAAAGGCGGCAAATTTCCCCGGCGCTTCGCAGGCGACGCGATAAGTCAGCATTCCGCCATTGGAGACGCCGACAAGATAAAGCCGTTTCGGATCTGCCAGACGCTCACGCACAAGATAATCGGCAAGTTGACGGATAAAGCGCACATCATCCAGCCTGCCGCCTCGGGATATGCGGCCGTCATTCCAGCGCCGTTTCACGCCATTGGGGTAAACGACAGTGAAGCTCTCCCGCTCCGCCAGCGCATCCAGGCCAAATATGCGGCGCATGGACTTGCCGTTCATCAACGCGCCATGCAGGGCAATGACGGTCGGTAGGGGTTTGCCGGGCTTGGCGCCATCGGGCACCGCAACCAGAAAACTGCGCTCACGCCCGCCGGACTCAATCGCATCGACAAAGGTCTCCGCTTGGGCTGCCAAGAATGAAAGCGATGTAAAACAAATGCTCAGGAAAATCCGGTATAACCAACCAAAGCGTCTATTCACCATTGATAAAGATCCTTGAAGCATGAAAGTCTGCCTTACCAACTGTTAGCACTTACGCACCCGTAAGCGGCCGTCCGGCGGCGTAAAACCTGAGTAACATCGACGCGAGCACAGCTTTGTCCCATTGCAGGCTTTGCTGCAGCGCGGTAAAACGATGGGACAGAACGAGGAGAGAATCCATGGCGAAAGCCGAAGCGCAAGTGGCGCGCCCCTTGTCGCCGCATCTGATGATTTTCCGCCCTTACATCAATATGGTGATGTCGATTTTGCATCGCATCACGGGCATAGCGAATTATTTCGGCACAGCGTTGCTCGCCGCCTGGCTGATAGGCGCCGCGGGCGGCCCGGATAGTTTTCAGACTGTCAGCGCCATTGCCGGCTCGCCTATAGGGCTGCTTTTGCTGTTCGGCCTGAGTTGGTCGCTGATCCATCATGCGCTTGGCGGCATCCGGCATTTCATCTGGGACACAGGGCGGGGATTTGAAATTTCGACGGTGCGCAGCCTGTCCTGGGCGACCATCATCGGCTCGCTGTCGCTCACACTCGTCATTTGGTTCATAGGTCTTTCGCAATGGGGGGCCTTGTGATGGCCAGCTATCGTACCTCTTTGTCGCGGGTCAAAGGTTTGGGCTCAGCGCAAGCCGGCACCGAGCATTTCTGGAGGCAGCGCGTGAGCGCGATGGCAAATCTTTTGCTGCTCGTTTTCGTCATCTACTCGGTTATCCACCTCGCCGGTGAGCCGCTCGCAGCGGTGCGCGCCTACTTCGCCTCACCCATCATCGCAGCGCTCGCCCTGCTCTTTGCCCTTTCGGCTGCTTACCACATGCGGCTCGGCATGCAGGTGATTATCGAGGATTACATCCATCGAACATCATACAAGACGCTGCTTTTGCTGCTGAATACGTTTTTTACCGCTTTGGTTGCGCTGACCAGCGTTATCGCAATTATTAAGCTGAGCTTAGGAGCGTAACTATGGCGGAAAATGGCATGAAAAATGGTGCGAGCGCGCCGAAGACAAATGGCCGCGCCTATCCCTTCACCGATCACACTTACGACGTGGTCGTCGTCGGCGCAGGCGGTGCCGGTTTGCGCGCGACATTGGGATGCGCCGAGGCCGGATTGAAGACGGCCTGCATCACCAAGGTTTTCCCGACCCGCTCGCACACCGTCGCCGCCCAAGGCGGGATCGCCGCTTCGCTCGGCAATATGGGGCCGGATGACTGGCGCTGGCATATGTACGACACGGTCAAAGGCTCCGACTGGCTGGGCGACCAGGACGCCATAGAATATCTTTGCCGTCATGCGCCTGACGCCGTTTACGAGCTGGAGCATTACGGCATGCCCTTCTCGCGCACGGAGGAAGGTAAAATCTACCAGCGCCCCTTTGGCGGCATGACGACCGATTTTGGTGAAGGCCCGCCCGCTCAACGCACTTGCGCCGCCGCCGACCGCACCGGCCACGCCATGTTGCATACGCTTTATGGTCAGTCGCTCCGGCATTCGGCGGATTTCTACATCGAATATTTCGCCCTCGACCTGATCATGGACGATGAAGGTGTGTGCCGCGGCGTCGTCGCCATGTCGATCGAGGACGGCTCGATTCACCGTTTCCGCGCGCACAAGACCATCCTCGCGACGGGTGGTTACGGCCGCGCCTATTTCTCTTGCACCTCGGCGCACACCTGCACCGGGGACGGCAACGCCATGGTGC
>CAZMAC010000135.1:0-7765 GCA_964564085.1 uncultured Hyphomicrobiaceae bacterium | reverse complement strand
GGGGATGGACGCGGACAGTTGCTCTAACCCTATAAAATAGATCAACTTTTCTGCGTTTAATCGATTCCGATTAAACGCAGGTCGATCTAGCAGCTGGCTTGAAAAATATTGGCGGATCTTTTTGTTTCAAAGTCTGGAAAATTAGGCAGTAAACTGATTATAAGATCGGAGCTCGCACGCGAATGTGAGATGAATGGCATCATAATCACGGCGTATTGATCTTCGTTGCTGATCTTTTGTGTTGCAACGTGCTCTGATCGAAGATTTCTCACGCATTTTTTCAGGAAAGACTGGCGCTTCCAATGCGCGCGTTCCAGAAAGAGAAGCATTCGTGTCGCTTTCTGGCACAATTGCCGCTGAAGATTACGGATCGATATCGCTTAAGCTCTCTTGAACCGCCTTCTCAAACAAAAGCAGATCAGAGGGGGCGTCAAACTGATGGCGAGCCGTATCCGATACCAGGATGGATGCAACGCCTTGGGGGAGTTGGGAGGCAATTTCATAGCTGGTCTGCCAGGGCACATCCTGATCCTGTTTGCCGGCGAGCAAGCACACAGGCGCATGAATCGGCAGATCCTGGCGGGGCAGGATTAAGTGATTGCGGCCTTCTTCGATCAGTTTGAGGGAAATGACAAATGGTTTGCCTCCCTGGCAATTGGGGAAGGCAAATGCCCCGTCTCTTGTCATCTGCTCTCTCTGTTCGTTATTGAGCAACTGCCAGTAAATATGCTCGGTGAAATCGGCGGCGCAACTGACCAGGATGAGCGAATGGACTTTTTCGGGTTGCTCCAGCGCGGCAAGTAGGGCAAGCCAGCCGCCCAAGCTGGAGCCGATGACAATTTGTGGCTCGCTCGTGAGTGCATCAAGACTATCCAGCGCATCCTGTTTCCACACACCGATCGTGCCGTCTTCGAAACGTCCCTCGGATGCACCGTGTCCAGAATAGTCGAAGCGAAGGCAGGCGCGGCCATGCTCTCTGGCCATGCGTTCCGCGAGCAACGCCTTGCTGCCATCCATCGTCGAGCGTAGGCCGCCCAGGAACACGATTCCAGGCTCATGGCCGTCAAGCTGCCGGTATGCGAGCTTCGCACGGCCTTGCCTTTCCAGATAGCGTAGCGATGGCGCTTCAGCGTCTGATAATGGTGCTGAAGTGCCGGAGGGCGCGGCTTCGGAAATAAGACTTCGCTTAGCTTCGTTCATTTGCAATGATGCTATCATTAGAACAAATGGATGCAAATATGGCTGATCGTAAGCGTCTGATTGTCGGCATGAGCGGGGCCTCAGGCGCGATTTTGGGTGTGAGATTGCTCGAAGTCTTGAAGCCGCTCGATATCGAAGTGCATTTCGTTATGTCGAAGGCGGCTGAATTGACGATTGCGCAAGAGACGGACTATTCACGCGACGACGTCGCAGGCCTTGCCGATGTCGTCTATGCGATCGGCGACATTGGCGCCGCTATTTCCAGCGGATCATTCGTCACCGCCGGGATGGTTATCGTGCCGTGCTCGATCCGGACCATGTCCGAGCTTGCGAGTGGCGTGACCTCGACATTGCTGACGCGCGCAGGCGATGTCGTCCTTAAAGAGCGGCGGCGGTTGGTTTTGTGCGTGCGGGAAACGCCGCTTCATGCTCTGCATTTGCGGAATATGGCGGCGCTTTCCGAAGCAGGCGCCATCGTCGCGCCGCCGGTTCCGGGGTTTTATGCCCGCCCACAGAGCGTTTCCGACATTGTCGATCATACGGTCGGACGGCTGCTCGATCTGTTCGAGATCGACGCCGGGATCGTCAAACGCTGGGGCGAAAGCGCTGACGGCGTGTCATCGCGCAAGCGCGGCGACCGCATTCGAAACAGCGATTATTCGCCGAGCGGATAACACATCGGGCAGGCTTCCTGCGCTGTGCGCCCGAGCGGGTCCCAATCCGGCAGGGTCTCCCAGATTTTCTCGCCCGCCGCCTGCGCATCGCGGCGTAAAGCCTCCATATCGACGCCGGGGATCATCCCGTTTTCCATGCAGGTCTTGCCTGCAACGATGACCGTATCGATATCGTCGCCGATACCGCATTCGACGAGGCTCTTGATTGGATCACGGATCGGGCCATAGCGCAGGGAATTCCGCCCCGCAAAGTCCACGATGACGATATCTGCCTGAGCGCCGGGCGCGAGCCGCCCGAGATCGTCACGACCCACTGAAATCGCCCCGCCCGTTGTCGCCGCTGCAAAGACCTCGCCCGCCGTGGCGGCAAAATAAGTCCCGCTCATAATTTTGCCGAGATAGGAGGCGGTGCGCATATTCATGACCATATCGCGCGGATAGGTGTCGCTGCCGATGGAGATATTGACGCTCGCCTCTTGATATTTGCGCCAATTGTCAAGCACGCGCCCGCGCCGGACGATGTTGATCGGGCAATGGGAGATGGAAGCGCGGGCTCCGCCCATCAGCTCAAGGTCGTGTTTCATTGCGTAATTGAGGTTCGGATTATCGGAGATGAAATTGCCGTGGCCGATGTTCAGCGTCGGCCGTAAAAGGCCCAGATCGTCAAGCAGTTCGATCGGCGTTTTGCCGTGCTCGCGGACGATATCGTGGAATTCGAGCACGCTATAGGCGGCATGTGTCGCGATCGGCAGGCCGGTGTCATTGGCAAGATCGCGCGTGCGCTCCAGAATTTCGATGCTCGACGTCTCAACCTCGCGCGGAACGAGAATGCCGCGCACACGCCCGCTAGCGGCGCCGTCATTGCGCTCGAAGAACGCCACCGCCGTTTTCAGGCCCTCACGGCCAAGTTCGTCGTTGCGCACGCGCTTGAGCCGCCCCTGCTCGTCCGCGACCCAGCGTCCGCAATCATAACCGGGACCGAGATATGCGCGTGTGCCAAGCCGCTCGATCTCTTTGAGAAGCGCTTCCTGCACGCGGAGCTGGCTACCGAATTCGATGAAAGTGGTTACGCCATTGCGAAGCAGTTCGGCGACCGTGAAGCGCGCGTTAAGTTCAAGTGCGGCATCCGCGCCCGCATCGCCATGTTTCAGATAGCGGGGATCGCCGAGCACGGTCTTGCCCTCGCGCGGAACGCTGATCTCAAGAAAGGGCTGGCCGAAATAGATCGGTCGCCCCGTATCCGTGATAAGCCGGTGTGAGGCGCGATGGCCGGAATGGACATGCGTGTCGATGAAGCCAGGGCAGACCAGCTTGCCGGTCGCATCGATCTCCCGGTCCGTCTCGCCGTCGAAGCGCGGCCCGACAAAGACGATCTTGTCATCTTCAAAGACCAGCTCGGCATCATGCCACAGCCGGTGTTCACCCCGTTCATATCCAACAATCCAGCTTGCCTTGATTTTCGTTCTCATCCCTATTCCCCTCAGCTTATTTTATCTCTGATGGCGCTCACCGCGTTGCCGACACCGGACCGTCGGCGCGCATATTGAAAAGCGACAACCGCAAGCACGAGGATTAGTCCGACAAGATCCGTTCTGGCATCCGGCGCAATTAACAAGGGCGCGCCTGCAAACAGGAAGAAACGCGCCGGAAGCGAGAGCGGGCCGAAAACATAACCGCCCAGCGCGGCCCCCGTTGCGAGAACGCCGATAAGCGCTGCACCAATGACCCAAACGCTTTCGACGACAGTCCCTTGAAGAATAAGCGCGGGATTGATGGCGAAGGCGAAGGGAATAAGGAAGCCGGGTATGGCGAGCGCAAAGGCGACAAGGCCCGTGCGCCAGAGATTGGCGCCGCTGATGCCGGCCGCTGCATAGGCAGACAAGGCAACAGGAGGCGTGACCATCGACAGGATGCCGAAATAGAGCAAGAAAAGATGCGCGGGCAGGGCAGGGATACCAAGCTCGATCAAAGCGGGGGCGATCAGGATGGCGGAGATTAGATAAGCCGCCGCTGTGGGCATCCCCATGCCGAGGATAATTGTCAGGATCATTGCGCCGATGAGCGAGAAAAGCAGCGAGCCGTCCGCGATGTCGAGAAGCCAGCGCTGCATGCGGAGTGCAAGACCCGTCTGCACAAGAGAGCCAACAATGATGCCGGCGACAGCGGATGGAATCGCAACTTCGCAGGCCGATTTTGCGCCATTCACAAGCGCTTGCAGAATTGCCCCCGGCGACATGCGCGTGACGCGTCTCAGCAGACTGACCGCGATAATCGCGGCGGTCGTGTAAGCGCCGACCGTCAGCAGCGAAAAACGCTCGATCAGTAGAAAGATCATGAATAGGATTGGTAATAGCAGATGCCAGCGTTCCTTGATCCCCGCCAGATGCTCGGCAATCTGCATCGTCGTATCGGGGGCAAGGCGGTTGCGCAGGCTGTAGCAATGGATGACGGTATAGAGCGAAACGTAATAAAGCAAAGCAGGTACGACGGCTGCAAGTGCGACATCCGCATAAGGCACGCCGGCAATATCGGCGAGGATGAAGGCGGCCGCACCCATGATCGGCGGGGAGAGCTGCCCGCCCGTAGACGCCGTCGCCTCGACCGCGCCCGCCATGGTTGGTTTGAAACCGGAACGTTTCATTAGCGGGATCGTCATGATGCCGCTCAAAAGGACATTGGCGACGGCGCTGCCGTTGATCATGCCCAGCAAACCGGAGGAAACGATCGCGGCTTTGCCCGCCCCGCCCCAGAGACGCGACGTTAATCCGTATGCGACATTGACGAAAAGCTGCCCGGCGCCCGACCGTTCCAGAAAGGCTCCGACGATCAGAAAGTAGAAAACCATATGGGCGGAAGCCGAGAGCGGCGATCCAAAGATCGCGGTCGTTGAGAGGATTTGCAGGTCAATAAAGCGTTTAAAGGACATCCCGCTGTGCGAAATCGCTGTCGGCAGATAAGGCCCGAGAAACAGAAATGCGATGAAAACGGCGGCGATGACGGTCAGTACGGTCCCGGCCACACGGCGGCAGGCTTCGAGCAACAGGATAATCAGGATCGTACCAACCACCTTGTCGGCAAAATAAACTGCATCGACGCCCTCGATCCGGGTCGCAATGCGCTCGCCCTGGCTGATGAGATAGCCTGCACAGGCAAGCGCAGCCAGGGACAGAACAACGTCGAAAGCGGGAACGGGAGAGTCTTCGGGGCGGCGGCGATGCACCCCGAAGATCAAAAAGGTAATCGCCATTGCAGCGCCGAGATGGGTTCCGAGGAACACCATCTCTTGCTGGAAGCCGCCAGTATAGAGCGGCGCGAACTGAACGCCGATGAGAACCAGAGCGATCCCGGCAACGAACGCATAAGCCAATTTTGGCTGCAAAGCGGGCATCGTCATCGGGGTCGCAATTGGCCTCAATGGGTTACTTCATCAATCCGGCTTCCTTGTAGTATTTCTCTGCGCCAGGATGAAACGGGCATCCGCCATTCAGAGCCGGATTTGCGGCTTCCTTCGGATCGAAATCGCCAAGGGCTGCATGAACTTTCTGCACCTTCTCCGCATTCTCGATGATGGCTTTCGTGATTGCATAGACAACATCTTCTGAGAGATCGGCATTGACCAGAATGTTCGATGCCGCTTTCACGGTCTTGATCGCCTCGGTCTGACCTTTGAAGGTATTGGCCGGGACCTCCGCTTCGATCCAGCCATGCTTACTCGTCAGCATGCCGATTGCTTTATCCGGTAGCGGCAGCATTTTCATATCGGTTGTCGTGGTCAGTTCGGTTGCGACCGGATGCCCCTTTGTCACAACATGAGCCCAGCCTTGAGCCTTGCCATCCGCAATGGCCGCAGCGGTTGCCGCGCGTTTCATCGATTTCACACTCCCACCCTTGCTGGCAATGCTGTCATAATCGCTGCCAAGGCTTGTCAGAACCTGACGAACGCCGAGTTCGCCGGTGCCGCCGACTTTCGCGGTCAGCAGATTGAAGTTATTTTTCCCGGCAGTGATATCGTCCCAAGACTCAATACCGGATGCCGTCGTGACGAAGGCCCCCAGATAATAGATGTCCAGACCACCAAGCAGCGCACGGACTTTATCCTGCTTGCTGTCGAAAACGCCGGTTCCGGTGCAGCCTTCGGCGGAATTCATCGGAAAGCTGATGCCGAGTTCCGCCTCTCCCGCCTGGATCAGCTTCACATTGCCGACACCGCCAGCAATCGGAAGGACTTCCACGCCCGATCCTTCTGGAAGAGTGGGCTTGATGATCTCGGCGATGCCAGCCCCATAATTATACCAGGCCGAGCCGACGCCGACCGTGGCAAATCGCAAATTGACCGGCTCAGCGCTTGCCGATGCGCCGGTCAATCCAAGCGCCAGCGTAACGCCTAACAGAGTTCTGAATGCATATTTCATCATTATCTCCCTTTTTCTCCAGTGGAAGTGGGATCGTCCGAGACGGAAATCAGGGAACGATCCCGGCGGCTTTTAGAATGCGCAGACTTCGCTCACGCTGCTCTGGTGAGATCGACAGGCGCTCGGCGAAGTCACGGCCAAGCGGTTTGGTCGCGTCGATACCCATTTTCGTCAGTGTGAAGCTTTCCGGGTCCGAGGTTGGATCGAGTATTGCGCCTTTCGCGCCGGGGATGAAGATGATGTCCTGCTCGGCGCGCACCCGCGTGGCAACCGCCCACATCACATCCTCCATGTCGAACACATCGACGTCCTCATCCACGACGATGACATATTTCGTGTAGAACTCAGTCCCGAGCGCGGCCATGATCGCCTGTTGCGGTTCGCCCTGGGCGGTTTTTTTCATTGCTATAAAGGCCATGAAAGCCCCGCAGGTTTTATGCGGAACATGGACGGCCGTCACATTGGGCAGATTGCGGCGAAGCGCATTCAGGATTTCGCCTTCCCGCGTTATGCAGGAAATCAGGATGTGGTCGGACGACATGCCCGAAACGATACTATGAAAGATCGGATCGCGACGCATCTGAATGCGCTTGGCCACGAAAATATTCTGTGTGCTCCGATAGGAGGCATAGCCGGTGAACTCGCCGAACGGGCCTTCCGGTGCGCGCTCATCGGCGAGGATTTCCCCTTCGATGATCATTTCCGCGCCTGCGGGAACTTCGAGATCAGCCGTGCCGCAGCGCGCGACGCGATAAGGCTCGCCAAACAAGCCGCCGATGATTTCGAATTTGCGGACATGAGGGGGGTAAGCGTAGACCATCGAGCCCATATAGTGAAGCGGGTGGATGCCGATTGTGATCGCTGCGGGAAGATTTTCGCCCCGTGCTTCGGCTCGCCGATGATATTCATACATGCGACGCCGCGAATGTAACGATACGCCGAGCCGATTTTTGCCATTGAGCATTAAGCGATGAAAACCCGTCGTGTCGACGCCTGTCTCAGGATCGCGGGCAGCGATCTGCCCTGCCGTAATGTAAGGCGCGGCGTCCACGGAGAAATGGAACGGGATCGGCAATTTGGTCAGATCGAGATCGTCGCCTTCGACGACGACCTCCTGCCAGGGCGCCTTGTCGACAAGCTCAACCGGAATATAGGTCTGACACCGCTCGCGGAACGCCATCGGCAGCGCTGCTGCATCGACATTGAGCGCCGCGGCGAGAACGGCCCTGCTCCCGGCGACATTGGTTGCAACGGGGATGGAGTGACCTTCGATATTTTCAAAGAATACGATTGGCGATTGGCCAAGCCGCTCCAGCTCGAACACGATCGAGGCGATATCAAGCCTGGTCGAAACGGGATCTTTTATGCGCAGGAAATGGCGCGGATGGTCTTGCTCGATAAAGCGAAGGAAACCACGTAAGCTTTGATGGTCGAACTCGGATGTCCCTGATGACATTGGCGTGCTCTGATATTATCCTA
>CAZMAC010000134.1:0-7795 GCA_964564085.1 uncultured Hyphomicrobiaceae bacterium | reverse complement strand
CATTCACCGGAAAATTTTTGCGCCTGCTTGGCGCGGTCCCCTGTAGAGACACAGTGCTCTACGTATTCATCGACTCGAAGAAGTCGTCATTGTTCTTCGTCTGTCTAAGCTTATCCAAAAGAAACTCGATGGCGTCCATCGATCCCATCGGATTCAGGATTCGGCGAAGTACAAACATCTTCTTGAGCTGTGCCGGTTCGACCAGAAGCTCTTCCTTGCGCGTACCCGAGCGAGCAATATCAATGGCGGGGAAGACGCGTTTATCAGCAACCTTGCGGTCGAGAACAAGCTCGGAGTTACCAGTGCCCTTAAACTCTTCGAAGATCACTTCGTCCATGCGGCTGCCGGTATCGATCAGCGCCGTGGCGATGATGCTTAGCGAGCCGCCTTCTTCGATGTTTCGGGCGGCACCGAAAAAGCGTTTCGGCCTTTGCAGGGCATTGGCGGCGACACCGCCGGTCAGAACCTTGCCCGAAGATGGAACGACCGTGTTGTAAGCCCGGCCCAGGCGCGTGACGGAGTCGAGCAGGATCACAACATCTTTTTTGTGCTCGACGAGGCGTTTGGCTTTTTCGATGACCATCTCAGCCACCTGGACATGCCGCGATGCAGGCTCATCAAAAGTCGACGAGATCACTTCACCGTTTACAGAGCGCTGCATGTCGGTCACTTCTTCCGGTCGTTCGTCGATCAGCAAAACGATGACATAGCACTCGGGATTATTGCTGGTTATGGAGTGAGCGATATTCTGGAGGATCATCGTCTTACCGGTCCGCGGCGGCGCCACGATCAGACCGCGCTGGCCTTTGCCGAGCGGAGCGACGATATCGATGACCCGGCCGCTCAAATCCTTCAATTCCGGATTTTCAATCTCCATCCGCATCCATTCATCGGGATAGAGCGGCGTAAGATTATCGAAATGCACCTTGTGGCGCATTGCTTCGGGATCGTCAAAATTAATCTTGTTGACCTTGAGAAGAGCGAAATACCGCTCGCCGTCTTTTGGCGAACGGATCTGGCCTTCCACTGTATCGCCGGTTCGAAGTCCGAAGCGGCGGATCTGGCTGGGGCTGACATAGATATCATCGGGGCCGGGCAAATAATTGGCATCGGGTGAGCGCAAGAAGCCAAAGCCATCTTGCAGGACCTCAACGACGCCAATTCCCGTAATATCGATATCTTTTGCTGCCAATTGCTTGAGGATCGCAAACATAAGTTCCTGTTTGCGCATCGTACTGGCGTTTTCGACTTCGACTCCCTCAGCAAAACTGAGTAATTCGGTCGGTGATTTTGTTTTTAGTTCTTGAAGTTTCATTTCCTGCACTCGGGAAAACTCCGAATTTTCATACGAAACATGATTGAGAGCGCGCTTTAAACAGTAGCACGGCCTAAAGGTTGGAGGGCATTTCGAAGCGCCGTTTCCATTCCGAGGTGCGAGCTAAGCGGTTTAACCGCTTATGCGTCGTTAATCTCGTAGGGACTGAAGGATTTCAGGTATTGCGGCCAAATGAAGATTTACTCACCGCACTATATCAAACAATTATAAGCAGTGAAAGCGGGATATTTTCAACTTTTCGTACCCGTCTCCTAAAAAGGTTTCACAACCACCAAGATCACAATGAAAATCAATAATAATGTCGGGATCTCATTCACTACACGATAAAATTTCTCACTGCGTTGATTTCGATCAGCTGCGAAGTCTTTGCGCCATCTTGCGAGCATGATGTGGAAAACCGTGAGCAGAATGACAAGAGTAAGCTTCGCATGCAGCCAACCTTGGCTGAGCCATCCAGGCGTCATGATAAGCAGGACGATCCCGAGAAGCCAAGTCACAATCATGGCCGGATTTATGATGACGCGGAGCAGCCGGTGCTCCATCAACTTGAACGTTTCCGACATCTGCGAGCCAGGCTCAGCGCCGGTATGGTAGACGTAGAGACGCGGCAAATAAAACATGCCGGCCATCCAGGCGACCATGGCGATGACGTGAAACGCCTTGATGTAGGAATACCAATCCAACAGCTTTAACCCTTACGGCTGCTCACGGACCAGAGCGACAAGCCGTTCGACATGCTCGATCGGTGTCGTCTGCAAAATACCGTGGCCAAGATTGAAGATATGCGGAACCCCGGAAAGTGCGCCGATAATGTCTCGGATTCGGGATTCAAGCAAGGGCCCTCCGGCAACAAGCAAAAGCGGATCGAGATTGCCTTGCACAGCCGCATGCGCACCGAGCGACCGCATCTGAGAAAGGGGCATGGTTGTATCACAGCCAATGCCGTTAACGCCGGTTTCGCGGATGAATTGCTCCGAGAGCGCGCCGGATCCTCTTGGAAATCCGATGACCGGCACGTCGGGATAAATCTCTTTGAGTTTCTTGGTCATCCGGATCGTCGGCGCAACAACCCAGCGATTGAATTCCTCATCGGGCAAGACGCCGGCCCAGCTATCGAATATCTGAACAACCTGGGCGCCTGCAGCGATCTGACCGCAAAGGTAAGCAACTGAAATATCAGCTAAAAGATCAAGAAGGCGGCTGAAATTTTCCGGATCGCTGTAGGCTGCAAGACGCGCCGGAGCCTGGTCAGGCGTCCCCTTGCCGGCGATCATGTAAGTGGCAACGGTCCAAGGCGCGCCGCAAAAACCAATCAGCGCCTTTTCTTTTGAAAGTCCGGCTCGAACATTTTCAACCGTTTGGAAAATCAGACCAAATTTGTCCTGAACTCCGTCCGGCTTAAGCTGCTCCAACAGAGCTTTCGGCTCCATCGCATCAAGCCTTGGGCCAACGCCTTCTTCGAAGGTGACCTTTTGGCCCAGCGCATCCGGCACAATCAGAATATCTGCAAACAAAATTGCTGCATCGAAATTGAACCGCCTTATCGGTTGAAGCGTTATCTCTGCAGCCCAGTCGGGCCGGTAACACAAATTCAGGAACCCGTTCGCCTTGGCTCTAAGCTCCCGATATTCAGGCAAATACCGCCCTGCCTGACGCATGAGCCAAATAGGAGGTCGATCGGCTGGTTGACCGCGGAGAACTTCAAGGAAGCTCGAAGAGTGGTGGTCTGACCGGTTGTCCTGCATCTCATCCCTTTTCAAAAACAAGTTCTTTCTCTTTTAGTTTTTCTTTTTCTTTGCCCGGTGGATTGCGGATATTGTGAACTTATCCAATGATTGTCGACAGTTTCCGTGAGCGCTACTGAACGGAGGCCGCATTCAATAAACGAATTGCACTCTTAAGCCAAAAAGCCAAAACATTTATCGTGAAAACAGCCGCTTACTTGGCTTATCCTAATTGGATATCGTGAGAATAAGCGGGGCCAAAATTGGTGGTATGAATGGGCAAGAAAATGCAATTGCGGATTTATCGAAGCATTTCAGATGGATCGGCTGCTGTTAAGTCGAGATGTGGGTTTTTTTTGAATTGGCGTTAGGGACTCACTTTAGAAATTTTACATAATTGAGGACGCGGTCGAAAAGGTGACGACTTATCAACACTCTGGCAAAGAAGTACCGAAGTTCTTCCATCTACATATGGTGTCGGATGCTTCGGGCGAAACGCTATCTGCGATTTCCAAAGCGGCGACCGTGCAGTATTCCAGCATCCGCGCCATAAAACATTCGCATCCCTTCGTTCGAAATCGCCGCCATCTCGATCGGGTTATTCAGCGCATCGAGGCAACGCCTGGCATTGTGCTTTACACGATTGTGGATCGTGAGCTTGGTGTGCATCTGGAGCAGAGTTGCAAGCAGATGAACGTTCCCTGTATCGCCGTTCTGAAACCGCTCCTTGAAGTTTTCGAAGCCTATCTGGGAACGCCGTCCACGCCTGTCGTGGGTGGGCAGCATATTCTCAATACGGATTATTTCCAGCGCATCGAGGCCATGAATTTTACCTTGGCCCATGATGACGGCCAACGCACGGAAGATCTTGAAAATGCCGACATCGTGTTGCTCGGCGCGAGCCGGACGTCGAAGACGCCGACCAGCCTCTATCTGGCCAATCGCGGCTTTAAGACGGCCAATGTCTCACTTGTGCCGGATATTCCTGTTCCTCAGACATTGGAAGCGCTGCGCAAGCCTCTCGTCGTCGGCTTCATTGCCAGCCCGCAACGCCTGTCGGAAATTCGCCGGAACAGATTGCTTGGTATGAATGATGAGAAGAATAAGGATTACATCGATACCGAGCTAATCGGAAAGGAGATCGCTTTTACGCGCCGGCTTTGCGGCCGGCATCATTGGCCGATCGTTGACGTAACGCGCCGTTCGATTGAGGAGACTGCCGCCGCAATCATCAAACTTCACGAAGACCGGACTGGCAGTGGTTGACGATCAGATAGACCGCCCGCCGCTCATTCTTGCCTCCGCGAGCGAAGGCCGGGCTCAGCTTTTGCGAAGCGCCGGTCTAGATTTCCGCCAATGCCCTGCATCCATCGACGAACGCCGTCTCCAAGCCGACGCAGAAGAAAATGACAGATCGCTCGATGCGGGCCGGTTGGCTGTGAGGCTTGCGATTGCCAAGGCGGAGCTCGTAAGCAGCGAAAACCCGAATGCGCTTGTCATCGGAGCGGATCAGGTTATGGAGTGCGGCGGAAAGCTTTATCAGAAACCGCCTACATTGGAGGATGCGCGCGATCAGCTTCGTCAGCTAAGTGGCCGAACCCATAGTTTGAATTCCGGCGTCTGCATTGCACGAGATGGGAAAGCAATCTGGCATCATCTGGATCGCGCTTTTCTCGAAATGCGCGATTTTTCGGAAGCATTTCTCGAAGATTATTGCCGGCTTGAAGGTACGACAATGCTGCAATCCGTCGGCGCCTATCGCATTGAAGGCCCCGGAATTCAGCTGTTTTCACGCATTGACGGGGATATCTTCACGATAATTGGTTTGCCGGTTCTGCCTGTTCTCGGCTATCTCCGCCAGATCGGGTGGCTTGTCCACTAAACATCAGACAAACAGGATTTGAGATGATGATACGGGCTTGCGTCGTGGGATATCCGGTTGAGCATTCCCGGTCCCCGTTGATTCATGGCTATTGGCTTCAGCGTTATGGGATTGAGGGACGCTATGAGAAATGCGCTGTCGAACCGGACGAAGCTGAAAAGTTTTTCAAGGATCTGCCTGCCTCCGGATTTGCCGGCTGCAATGTAACGGTCCCGCATAAAACACTTGCCTTTCGTCAAGCCGCACGGGCCGACGAAGCGGCAAAGAGTGTTGAAGCAGCAAATACGCTCTGGCTTGAAGACGGTGTGCTTTGCGCATCTAACACTGACATTTACGGCTTTCTACAAAATTTGGATGAGCAAACGCCTGGCTGGGACAAAATCGGCCTTGCTGCGGCTGTTCTCGGTGCAGGCGGTGCGGCGCGCGGGATCATTCGCGGCCTTCTCGATCGCGGTATTCAGCATATTCGGCTTGCAAACCGCACACGCGACAAAGCCCAAGAGCTTGCGTCAAAATTTGGCGAAGCGGTCACCGTTTTCGCTTGGGAAAGCCGGGCAAACATGTTGATGAACTGCGGATTACTTGTGAATACGACGACGCTCGGGATGAAGGGGAGCGCTCCGCTTGATATTGATTTATCAAGCTTTTCTAATCCGGGCGTCGTGTGCGACATCGTCTATACACCGCTTGAGACCGATCTTTTGTGTCAAGCTCGCGAAGCCGGTTTTCACACGGCCGATGGTTTGGGCATGTTGCTCCATCAAGCCGTGCCGGGTTTCGAAAAATGGTTTGGTGTCCGTCCAGAAGTGACGCCGGAACTACGCGCGCGCCTCGTTGCCGATCTTGAGGGATCATAGAGACATCATGCTGATTATCGGCCTTACCGGCTCGATCGGGATGGGCAAAACAACAATAGCAAATTACATGGCGGAGCGCGGTGTGCCGGTGTTGGACGCCGATCGTGCTGTCCATCGTCTCTATCGTGGGCGTGCGGTTCCAATCATCGAGGCGGCTTTTCCCGGCGTCACCGAGAATGGCCAGGTCGATCGCGCCAAGCTGACAGCCGCCCTTGAAAAGACACCGGACGGATTTGCCAAGCTGGAAGGGCTGGTCCATCCGCTGGTCAGACAGGAGCAGTGGCGATTTCTGAAGGAGCAGGAAGCCGTGGGTGCGCAGCTTTGTGTTCTCGATATTCCGCTGCTTTTTGAGACCGGGGGCAACAAGCTGACTGACGTCACGATCGTGGTCAGCGCTCTGGAAGAGACACAAACCGCTCGGGTCCTGGCGCGTCCGGGGATGACGCCGGAAAAACTCGCGATCATCAAAGCGCGCCAGATGCCGGATTCTGAAAAGCGTGCCCGAGCCGACTACATCATCGACACTGGATTGCCTTTGGACAAAACCAAGGCTCAGGTCGATAAGCTACTCGAATCACTGAAAGATCACGCTGGTGAAAAATTCGACCTCTGGCGTGAGCGTTATGAGGACAACGCCGGAGACGATAAGACCGGGACCTGACCTATGCGCGAATTCGTGATGGATACGGAAACCACTGGGCTCGATCCGGCCTCTGGGGACCGGCTCGTTGAGATTGCGTGCGTTGAGCTATCCAACTACATCCCGACAGGCCGCGTTTTTCACGAATATATCAATCCGCAGCGGGATATGCCGGATGAGGCTTTCAGGATCCATGGACTTTCCGGAAAATTCTTAAGCGATAAGCCGCTGTTCACCGAAGTTGTCGGGTCGTTTCTCGATTTCGTCGAGGACGGGCTGCTGATTTTTCACAATGCCAGTTTCGACATGAAATTTATCAATGCGGAGCTGACCCAGGCCGGTCTTGCAACAATTCCGTCCGAGCGCGTTTTCGATACGCTCGCGCTTGCCCGGCGTAAGCATCCCGCCGGCCCAAATAGTCTGGATGCGCTTTGTAAGCGTTACTCTATCGACAACTCGGCCCGAACAAAGCACGGCGCGCTTCTTGACTCCGAACTCTTGGCCGAAGTTTATCTGCAACTCATCGGGGGACAACAGGCAGCCCTCGATCTATCGGCGCGTCGTGCCGGTCTTCGCCAAAATAGCAGCGAACACGCCACCCTCGCCTGTAGGCCGAAGCCCTTAAAGCCCAATATTAATGAAGCCGAACGGATCGCGCACCAGACTTTTGTCGATGAGCTTGGGGACGACGCGCTCTGGCAGAAATATGTCTGACATCGGCCAAAATAGGCAGGCTCAGCAGTTGAGGCTACTGGACGGCAGCTTCGGCCTTGTTTGCCTGCTCCTGCATACGCTGGCGGTAAAGCGCGGCGAAGTCGATCGGATCGAGAAGCAGCGGCGGATAGCCGCCCTCACGGGTCAAATCTGAAACGAGGCGGCGGGCAAATGGAAACAGCAAAGCCGGACATTCGATGAATAGGACTGGCCTGATTGCCTCTTGAGGCAAGTCCTTCAGACGAAACACACCAGCATAGACCAGCTCCAGAGCATAAAGATTGCTCTGATCATTCTTTGCGTTGGCTTCAAGGGTCAAAACCACTTCATAGACGCTGTCTTCAACGGATTGGGCTTGAACATTGAAGTTGATCTGGATGTTGGGATTAGCGCCCGAACCGCGCAAACTGCCGGGCGCGTTCGGGTTTTCTAAGGAAAGATCCTTAACATACTGGCCTAAGACGTTAATCTGAGGCTGTTTCTTCTCTCCATCGGCAGCTTTTGCAGAGCCATTCGTTTCTTCAGCCATTGTCTTAAACCTTTAACGTATCGGCTAGTGGTTCGAACCAAAGCTTCGAACGACGTCGTTTTTTGCTGATGGATCAAATTGACATGACATTTGAAACACTTACCTCAATCAAG
>CAZMAC010000133.1:0-7819 GCA_964564085.1 uncultured Hyphomicrobiaceae bacterium | reverse complement strand
GCTGACAATACGCTTCGAAGAAATAGTCCGAACCCGTCTGCCTGCACCCGAACTTTTTGGGCACAATTGGAAAGGCGAATGTGTCCTTCTTGTTTCTCCGCCGGCTGAGGAGCCATTAAATGAGGAACAGATCGAAGACGCTGTTCGTGCTGCCCTCAAACGCTCAAGCCTGCGGGATGCTGTGGAAGAGGTAAGAAGAACATTGCGTGTACCTCGTAAGCAGGTCTATGATTTAGCTCTGCAAATTCAAAAGGACACGCAGGACAACTATGACGGCTAAAGCAAGGAAACAAGCGGCATATCACAAGGGGCGTCAGGCCGAAGAACAGGCCGCCTCAATCCTTGCTCGCCGTGGCTACAGAATTTTGAGCCGCCGTTACCGCTCACCCGCCGGGGAAATCGATCTCATCGCCTCGAAAGGACGACATCTCGCATTCGTCGAGGTCAAGGCTCGCCGCAATCTGTATGATGCCGCATGGTCAATTACGCTCCGGCAGCAGCGCCGGATCGCGGATGCCGCAGGCTATTGGTTGCAGAACTTTCCCGAATATCAAGATCGGGATATATCATTTGATGCTGTTCTGATCGCGTCATCGAAAGCGGCGGAATATATTCCAGATGCTTTCCGGCCGTGAGCGGGACTTCCCTGACACCATTTTAGATTTGCTGCGGGCCGCGCCAGTGCTTAAAACGACGCTGCCTCGTGAGTTCCAATTTCGGATTTTTGGCAATCCGAACAGGCGTGACAGCGTGTATGAAGCTGAACGCATTGAAGCAGGAGACGAAGAATGACTCTTCGCGCCGCCTTTCAAATGGACCCAATCGAAAAGCTTGCGATCAAAGGTGACTCAACCTTTGCTCTTATGCTTGAGGCGCAGCGCAGGGGTCACGAACTGCTCTATTACACGCCACTCGACCTGGCGATGCAAGATGGCCGCGTCATCGCCCATGCAAGTCCGGTTAAGGTCGCTGATGAAGAGGGCAACCATTACCGGCTTGGGGCGGCCAGCACGATCGAGCTGTCTGGATGCGATGTGGTGTTTCTACGCCAAGACCCGCCTTTCGACATGTCCTACATTACGACCACCCACCTGCTCGAAGCGCTCCAACCTCAAGTGCTTGTGGTGAATGATCCGGCGAATGTGCGTAATGCCCCTGAGAAACTGTTTGTGATGCAGTTTGCGGATCTGATGCCGCCAACGCTCATCACGAAGTCAATAGAGGACGTTAGAGCCTTTCGCCAAGAACATCACGACATTATCATCAAGCCTCTCTATGGAAATGGTGGTGCAGCGATTTTCCGCCTTCAACACGAAGACACCAATCTCGGATCGCTGGTTGAATTATTTCAGAGCGTGTTTCGAGAACCGTTTATCGTTCAACGTTACCAGCCGGAGGTGCGTCGGGGAGACAAGCGGATCATTCTTGTCGACGGCGAAATTGCCGGGGCGATCAACCGCGTGCCGACGATTGAAGAGACACGCTCCAATATGCATGTCGGGGGACGCGCGGAACCGACTGAGATAACCGAGCGTGAGCATGAGATTTGCGCCAGGCTGGCGCCGGAGCTTAAACGCCGGGGCTTGATCTTCACGGGTATCGATGTGATCGGTGATTATCTGACAGAAATCAACGTGACATCCCCTACCGGGATTCGCGAGGTCAAGCGCTTTGGCGGAGCTGATATCGCTGCCTTGATCTGGGACGTGGTCGAGGAACGCCGCACCGGCGCTGTTTGAAAACATACTGGCGTAATTACCCTTATGTTCACTTCTTGTTCTATCTGTTAAGGTCTCTGTATCAAAGTAATCACGATGCAGTCCGAGCGGATTTAGAACATGTTTGCCCATATTTCGACAGTTGCGTTTCTGGGTATAGAGGCGCGCCCGGTTGATGTTCAGGTACAAATCGGCCCCGGGCTTCCTTCATTTTCAGTTGTTGGCTTAGCGGATAAAGCGGTTGCGGAAAGCCGTGAGCGGGTGAGAGCGGCGCTTTGCGCGATCGGTCTCGGTCTCCCGGCGAAACGGATTACCGTCAATCTTGCTCCAGCCGATCTGCCAAAGGAAGGCAGTCATTACGATTTCGCCATTGCTGCCGGCTTGCTGGTCGCCAGCGGAGTGATGCCAGGCGAGGAGCTTGCCGACTATGTGGTGATCGGTGAGCTCAGCCTTGACGGATCAATAGCAGCTGTTGCAGGGACGCTGCCGGCCGCGATCGGAGCCAATAGCCTTGGCAAGGGGCTGATCTGCCCATTTCCATGCGGAAGCGAGGCGGCTTGGGCTTCGCCTGATATGCCGATATTGGCGCCGCCAAATCTGCTTTCGCTCGTCAGTCACTTCAAGGGGGCAAGCCCTCTGTCGCGCCCTTTGCCTAAACTCGATGAGAAGAAGCCAGAAATGCTTGATTTGCGCGATATTCGCGGTCAAGACATGGCTAAGCGCGCCATCGAGATTGCAGCAGCTGGTGGCCATCATCTTTTGATGGTCGGTCCGCCTGGTGCAGGAAAATCAATGCTGGCCCGCCGCCTACCTGGTTTGATGCCGAAACTGGAGCCGCAGGAAATGCTTGAAATCTCCATGATCCGCAGCATGGCGGGATTATTGGAAGGTGGCCGGCTCAGTCCCCAGCGGCCATTCCGAATGCCTCATCATTCTGCCAGCATGGCCGCGCTCGTCGGTGGAGGATCGAGGCCGCGGCCCGGCGAGGTCGCATTAGCGCATCATGGCGTCCTCTTCCTCGACGAATTGCCGGAATTTTCACCACAAGTGATCGATGCGCTGCGTCAGCCTCTTGAGTCCGGCGAGATCATTATCGCTCGCGCCAATCATCGCATCACTTACCCGACGCGCATTCAGCTCGTAACGGCGATGAACCCCTGTCGATGCGGTCAAGCAGATGAGCCAGGTTTTTCCTGCCGCTTGGGAACAAACTGCCGCGATCGTTACATGGCCCGTGTGTCTGGTCCCATTCTCGATCGCATCGACATTCGCATTTCAGTTCCGGCGGTCAAAGCATCCGATCTTGCCGAGCCTCCTGCAGGAGAAGAAAGTGCCGATGTTCGCATACGCGTGGAGGCCGCCCGCAAAATCCAGCATCGTCGTTATAGCAAACTTCTACAAGGGCGGTTGGCGACCAATGCGGAGTGCCCACCGTCATTGCTGGAGCATATTGCGGCACCAGATCCAGCCGGAGCCAAGCTCCTTCAAGATGCGGCAGCCGCTTTCGGACTATCGGCTCGTGGTTATCACCGGGCATTGCGTGTTGCGCGCACCCTTGCCGACCTTGACTGTGAGGAGACAGTGCGAAGCGTTCATGTTGCTGAAGCACTTGCTCTACGGGGTGTCGATGTTAAGGCAAATTCTCATGAGGGCAGGCAAACCTCTCTGGAAGCAATGAGGCTTGCACCGCAAGTCCAATAATTTTGGGGACGGCTTATGCGACCATCGCGCGCGGAATCACGCCGTTTCCGCAAGTCGCCTTCCTACGATGAAGCGAATTTCGAAATTCTCTGTGACGAAACGGCACCATTGGCATAGAAGGGAAGGCTCTGCCCTCCGTCATTTTGCAAATTGTGTTTTCCGATTTCGCCCACGGAAGAGGTTTCCATCAGTGCAAACGGCTAATGCAAAACTCGACGGCATCCAAAAGTGCGGATTTCTCGGCGTTATCGGCGAAGATTGCAAGCGCATCTGATGCCATAGCGCCATAATGATGAGCGCGCTTTATCGTATCGTCTATAGCGCCTGTATTGCTGACATAGGCAATGGCTTGTTCCAGATCACTCTCGCGCAGCTCACTATTCTGCAAAGTCCGTCTCCAAAATGCGCGCTCATCCTCTGTGCCGCGCCGGAAAGATAAAACCACAGGGAGAGTAATCTTGCCCTCGCGGAAATCATCGCCAACGCTCTTGCCGAGCTTTGCTTGCTCTCCGGAATAATCAAGCGCGTCATCGATAAGTTGAAAAGCAAGTCCCAGGTTTTTGCCGTAGGAGCGCAAAGCGGCCTGTTCCTCACTGTTGCGCTGTGCGACAATTCCGCCAACTTCAGCTGCCGCGGAAAACAGCGCTGCGGTCTTGGCGTTGATGACGGCCATATATTCATCTTCGGTTGTCGCCGTATTCTTCGATACGGAGAGCTGCATGACCTCACCTTCGGCTATCACGACTGCCGCGTTGGACAGGACGCGCAGTGCCCCCATAGATCCGACCTCGACCATCATCTTGAAAGCCTGCCCAAGCAGAAAATCGCCTACAAGCACGCTGGCCTCATTGCCCCATAAAAGGCGAGCCGCAGCTTTACCCCGGCGCAAGTCGCTTTCATCAACCACATCGTCATGAAGAAGCGTGGCCGTATGCATGAATTCGACGCTTGCAGCGAGTTTGATATGCCCAACACCTTCATAGCCACAGAGTTTTGCGGTTGCTATGGTCAACATGGGGCGCATGCGTTTGCCGCCAGAGTCGATGAGATGACGGGCGAGCTCTGGAATAAGGTCGACATCGGAACGCGCTTTATCGAGGATGATCTGATTCACCATCGACATGTCGTCAGCAACCATGGCCATTAAAGGCTTCAATTTGTCGAGCGGCTCTTGCTGCTCCTCGAACGGGATGACCACACCCAAATGCGCCTCCTTCTCGAAACGCTGTCCTAATACTGTCGTATTAGCCTTACAGGAACTGTCCTGGTCAAGGCTTGGTCTTACATTCGGCGGGATATTCATAACGACTTTTCCAAATCGTCACTCTTATTTACAACCATTAAGAGTCGGTTCGGTGGCCTAGTGTTACAATAGGCGTTAACGTCGCGGGAGTGCAGCGTAGCTGGCTTGCGGAGATATTATGAAAGAGTTGATTAAGACCAATGATCCTGTTTTGCTGTCTTACATTGAAGCACTTTTGAACGAAGCAAACATTCCGCATCAAATCGCGGATCAGCATATGAGCATTATTGAAGGGTCCATAGGTGTTTTGCCGCGTCGCGTTTTGGTGAGGGATGAGGATTATTTCGCAGCGCGGCGGACGATGAGCGCGGCCGATATCGTACTTCCTCATGACGACAACCACTAAATCCCATCAGCAAAAGGATGCTTTGGAGACGACGGAGGATTTCTTTCTCGGCGGCAAGCTTCTGATCGAGCAGGTGCGGCAGGGTGCCAGGGCTGGAATCGATGCAATATTTCTGGCTGCCGCGTCACCTGCTAAGCATGGCGAAAAGGTGCTCGATATTGGTTCGGGTAGTGGCATTGTTGCTTTGACGATCGCCAGCCGTGTGCCCGGCGTTGAGGTGACGGGCGTCGAAATCGACCCGGCGCTATGTGCTCTTGCTCGCAGAAATGCGATCCGGAACGGTTTAGAGGACCGTGCGAAATTTCTGTGCGGCGATGTGACTGCCCCCGCAACGAAATTGATTGATAAAGGCCTTTCGCTCGAAAGTTATGACCATGCCGTCGCCAATCCGCCTTTTTTGTTGACGGGCAAGGTGCGACAGTCGCCGCGTCATGGGCTTCGGCGCGCTCATGCGCATGAGTCAGGTGACCTTGAAAGCTGGATCAAATGCTTAGCTGCATTTGTTAAGCCGGGCGGAAGTGTCACGATCATACATCGCGCCGATGCGTTGTCCCGGCTCTTAGCGCTTTGTGAAGGCCGTTTTGGTGGACTGATAGTCTATCCACTTTTTCCTCGAACTGGCGAGGCCGCTTCCCGTATTCTGGTTCAGGGGCAAAAAGGCAGCCGTGCACCACTCAATCTGATGTCAGGCATGGTTCTTCATGGCGAAGGCACATGTTATACAAAAGAAGCCGAAACAATCCTGCGTCATGGGCAAAGCCTTGACGTTGCTCGCATTAAGTAACATTTCCGATGGGCACCGATTACTACGACATGCCTTAGAGTCTCTACATTTATACCGTTCTCCTTAAATGCATCTGCCGTATCCTCACGCGGCGCTTCCCTCTCAATCCTATCGGAAATCTGTTCTTAAAATTCACCAGCTCATGAAGATAACCAAAAGCATAAAACGTCTTTTCAATAGCGCACCCACCGTGCCGGTCGTAAGATTGAGCGGTGTGATTGGCGCAGCGACCCCCCTCAGGCAAGGGCTGTCTCTGACGAATATTGCAACCACTCTCGATCGAGCATTTTCACTCGCCGAAGGTGTTGTCGCCATTCAAGTGAATTCGCCAGGGGGCTCTCCGGTCCAGTCGCGCTTGATCTTTCAGCGCATTCGAGATCTGGCTCGAGAGAAGAATGTACGCGTGCATATGTTTGCGGAGGACGTTGCGGCCTCCGGCGGATATATGATTCTCTGCGCGGGCGATGAAATTTATGCGGACAATTCCTCTATCATCGGGTCGATTGGCGTAATTTACGCTGGGTTTGGCTTCGTCGAGCTCATCGACAAGATCGGCGTCGAACGCCGTGTCCATACGGCAGGCGAACGTAAAATGATCCTCGACAGCTTCCAGCCTGAAAAAGCGGAAGATATCGAGCGACTTAAATCGATCCAAACCAGCATTCATGAAGACTTTAAAGAGCTTGTTCGTGACCGCCGCGGCATGAAGATCCAAGACGCTGAAGGCAAGTTATTCACAGGAGAATTCTGGAGCGGACGGCAAGCGCTTGAGCTTGGGCTGATCGATGGCATTATGGATGTCAGGACCAAGATGCGTGGGCTTTTCGGTGATAAGGTTCAGCTTCGGCTTATTTCGACAGAGCGGGGCTTGTTTCGTCGGCGAAGCCCGGGTGTCTTATCGGTCTTAGACGCTTCCCTACCGGGACGATCTGTATCGGGTCTTGCCGATGAGGTGATATCAGCTGTCGAAGCCAGAGCGATTTGGTCGAGATTCGGTCTTTAGTTCCGTGTCATCCAAGTATAGCGTTTCTGAGGTGTTGGATGTTGTTACAATTGGTCTTCATTGCTGCAACAGGAACCGCTATTTGGTATGGTTCCCGGTGGGTTACGAATGAAATTCGCCGTGTCGATACACAAATGGAACGTCTTCACAAAGCGCTAGACATGGCGAATGTCAGCCGAACTCCAAGGCTGCAATTTAATCCTGCGACAGGTGTTTACCAACCTGTCAGGCTTCGACAGATTAGATCGCGGCTGCTGGCTTAACTGGTAGCTCTCAGCCATATTTTGACATTACGCGAATTGACGGCGCAGGTAAGAAGGACTTAGGGTGCGCTAGATCTTAATCGGGCCGATATCTTTTACCTGGATTTGACGGCCCGTTGCATAATTTTTCAGCGCGTTTCAATGAAACAAACAATGCCGTCTACAGCAACCGGCAAAGCTCTGAGTCGAAAATCGAATTCCGAGCCCAGCCAAAAATCTTTGCACAAGTCGACCGAAGCGCTGCGCGATAGTGAAGTCGGGCTTGCGAAAAAATATGGGCTTTCTCCAGAGCAATCCTTTCAGGATTTAATTCTCACACTGCAGCATTTCTGGGCTAAGCAAGGCTGTGTCGTTCTTCAGCCCTACGACCTTGAGGTTGGGGCAGGCACATTCCATCCGGCGACGACTCTGCGTTCACTCGGCCCAAACTCTTGGAATGCTGCTTATGTTCAGCCCTCGCGTCGCCCTAAAGATGGCCGCTACGGCGAGAATCCAAACCGTCTTCAGCACTATTATCAATTTCAGGTCATTCTGAAGCCGTCGCCAGAGGATATTCAGGATCTCTATCTACAAAGCCTCTACGCAATAGGCATCAACCCGGATCTGCATGATATCCGCTTTGTCGAGGATGATTGGGAAAGCCCAACGCTGGGGGCATGGGGGCTCGGCTGGGAAGTGTGGTGCGACGGCATGGAAGTTTC
>CAZMAC010000132.1:0-7836 GCA_964564085.1 uncultured Hyphomicrobiaceae bacterium | reverse complement strand
AAGTCTGTCGTCGAGGCCGGCGCAAAGGTCAGCAACCTGTCTTACATCGGCGATGCGCGTGTCGGTGCCAAAGCCAATATCGGGGCCGGCACGATCATCTGTAATTATGACGGCTTCAAAAAATACTTCACCGAGATCGGCGAGCGCGCCTTTGTCGGCTCCAACAGTGCGCTCGTCGCGCCGGTCAAAATCGGAGACGGCGCCTATATCGGCTCAGGCAGCGTCATCACAAAAGATGTCGACCCGGATGCGCTTGCCTTGGAGCGCAATGAGCAGACCCAGCGCGATGGCTGGGCGGCGCGAAAGCGCGATAAAATGCGCGACTCTTAATCTAAAGGCACCGGCGTCTTTATTGAAACAGTTCGTAACCGGCTTTGATTTGGTTCGCTCCGGCGATCCGCGCTAAGACATTTTTTAGATGCGGCGCGGCATATCCGTCTTCGCGGCGCAACAATCGGTATTTCAGGAGATATTATGTGCGGCATTATCGGCATATTGGGTAAGGGCCCTGTTGCAGACGGTCTGGTTGACGCTCTGAAGCGCCTTGAATATCGCGGTTATGACTCTGCTGGCATTGCGACGCTAGAAGACGGCGCCCTCAATCGCCGCCGCGCCGAAGGCAAACTCCGCAATCTTGAGAGCCTCCTGAAAGACCAGCCGCTTCACGGCCTTTGCGGCATCGGCCACACAAGATGGGCCACACATGGCGTTCCAAGCGAGCGCAACGCTCATCCGCATATGACCGCGCGGGTCTCGGTCGTTCATAACGGTATTATCGAGAATTTCGGCGAGTTGCGCCGTGAGCTGGAAGCGGATGGCGCATCTTTTGAAACGGAGACCGATACCGAAGCCGTGGTTCATCTGATCACGCGCGAGCTTGAGCGCGGCGCAGACCCGCAAAGCGCGGTCGCCAACTCTCTGAAACGGCTCGAAGGCGCATTTGCGCTAGCCATTCTTTTTGCCGGCCACGACGATTTGTTGATCGGCGCGCGTCGCGGGAGCCCGCTTGCGATTGGCTATGGGGAGGGAGAAATGTATCTCGGCTCCGACGCCATGGCGCTTGCACCCTTTACAAACCGGGTCGCCTATCTCGAAGAAGGCGACTGGACCATCGTGACCCGCTCGGGCGCGAAGATTTTCGATGAAAGCGGCGCCGAAGCCAATCGCCAGATTCACGTGACCCAGGTCAGTGCGCTTCTCGCCGATAAGGGCAATCACCGGCATTTCATGTCGAAGGAGATCCATGAGCAGCCCGATGTCATCAGCCGCACGCTGGGGCATTACGTCCATTTCGTCGAGGAACAGATCGTTCTGCTGGATGTGGACATCGATTTCGCCCGGCTCTCGCGCCTGACGATTTCCGCTTGCGGGACGGCCTATTATGCCGGGCTTACCGCCAAATATTGGTTCGAACGCTATGCGCGGCTGCCCGTTGAAATCGATGTTGCATCGGAGTTTCGCTACCGGGAGGCGCCGATGCCGCCGGACGGTCTTGCGCTTTTCATCTCCCAGTCCGGCGAAACCGCAGACACGCTGGCCAGCTTGCGGTATTGCCGGAGCGCCGAACAAACCATCCTTTCGATCGTCAACGGCCCCCACTCGACCATTGCGCGCGAGTCGGACGCGATCCTGCCGACTTACGCGGGGCCGGAGATCGGCGTTGCCTCGACCAAAGCTTTCACCAGCCAGCTTGCAGTGCTCGCCAGCCTGGCCATTGCCGCCGGCCGCGCGCGCGGAACGCTCGATGCCCGTCAGGAAGGCGAGCTTGTTCGAAGCCTCATTGAGCTGCCGCGCCTCATGAATGAGGTTTTACGGCGTGAAGAGGAGTTCGAAAAGCTGGCTCATTCCTTATCCCATGCAACCGATGTGCTTTATCTTGGGCGCGGCATTCATTATCCGCTGGCGCTGGAAGGCGCGCTGAAGCTGAAGGAAATCTCTTACATTCATGCGGAGGGCTATGCTGCGGGCGAGCTGAAGCACGGACCCATCGCGCTGATCGATGAAGACATGCCGGTGATCGTCGTTGCGCCTCGGGATGGCGACGGGCTCTATGAAAAGACAATCTCGAATATGCAGGAGGTCGCGGCGCGGGGCGGACGGATTGTGCTGATGACCAGCGACGATGCGGGCGATCCGGGCACGGCTCTGCTTGCCGATATCCGTCTGCCGAAAGCCCATGATTTCATCACGCCGATCCTTTATGCGCTGCCCATTCAGCTCCTCGCTTATCACACAGCGGTTCATCTTGGCACAGATGTCGACCAGCCGCGTAATCTGGCGAAATCGGTGACGGTCGAATAAAC
Organism: uncultured Hyphomicrobiaceae bacterium; assembly: GCA_964564085.1. Classification (GTDB taxonomy): domain Bacteria; phylum Pseudomonadota; class Alphaproteobacteria; order Rhizobiales; family Rhodomicrobiaceae; genus JAHQVI01. The sequence continues at coordinate 5,533 of CAZMAC010000132.1, read as the reverse complement.
AGCTTATTGACCCGGCCGTTCAGCGCGCGGTCTGAATTTTGCCTTGCTTGAATGGGAAGAGGTCATGCTATGCATGATTAAACTCCTGTCGTATTTTCGTGTTTTATTATACGAGTTTGGGAGTTGAAATCCGGTCGTAGTTGCGTAAAAGTCTGTTCCGGAATGTTTTTATATCTCCGAATACGATTCGCGCTATTGGCGGCGATCCTTGCCATCGCCGCATATACGACTTGTGCGCATGCGGACAAGATCACGGCCTCGCTCGCCCAGGCGAACAAGCTCCTGGAGCAGGGCCTTCCTGTCAAAGCCATCGAACTTATCAATCAAACGCTGAAGTCCGCCAAAGTGCAATCCGATTTGGCAGCCAAGGCGCTGTTGATGCGTGCGCAGGCGCAGGAAAAAATCAGCAAATACGCCTATGCGCTTGCCGATTACAATCAGGCTTTATGGATGCAAGGCCTGTCTGCTGCCGATAAGACCCAAGCCGAACAAGGGCGCAAGCGTATCATGGCGAAGCTCGGTGTCGGCGATAGCGGGAAGAAGCAGAAGACCAAAACGGCCCAGGCCGCGCAGCGCAAATCTGCGTCCCCTCCTTCACCAAAGCGCGAGGTCTCCGCATCATCGGATGGTTCGTCACGGCCCCCCGCCAATGTTCAAACTTCGGCGTCTGAAGAGCGAACCCGCGGCGAAGGCAGCGACATCGAAAAATTCTTTTATGGCCTCTCCGGTGCGGCGGAAACACCTCGGCCGGTCGGGACACGCAAAGCGCAGCCCGCAAATGATCGTGTGACGAAACCGGCAGACCCCAAACCAGCGAAGGCAACTGCGCAAGCCATTCAGACAGCCACAGTGTCGGAGGCCAATACGAGCAGCGACTCGCCAGCTGCCGGCCTCGGTGCCCCCGGTTCCGCGCCTACTGGAAATTTCGCCGTTCAATTTGCCGCCCTGCATTCGGAGAAAACAGCGCTCTATGAAGCCGATCGGATCGCGAAACGCTACAATGAGTGGCTCGGCGGGCGCACACCATCGATCGTGATCCGCCCTACGAGTGAGGGCGGGACCTTGTATAAAGTCGTCGTTGAACCTTACGAGCGTGGAGAGGGCACAGCGACCTGCGAACTTTTGAAGGCCAAAGGCGTGAGCTGCATGCTCATCTCCCGCTGATAATGATAACCCGCTGTTTCTCATCCGGCCCTTAACAGCCGTACCGCCTCATCCCTTTCGAAAAGATAAAGACAAATCCGCGCCGCCCGGCCTTGTTCGGTGTCCAGCTCAGGATCGCGGGCGAGCAGATATTTGGTCTGATCCCTTGCCGTTTGCAAAAGCTCTTCGTCGCCCGGAAGGATTGCCACTCGAAAACCGGGATCGCCGGATTGGCGCGTGCCGAGAATTTCGCCGCCGCCGCGCAGACGCAAATCCTCTTCCGCAATTCGGAAGCCGTCCTCGGTCTGGCGCATAATATCAAGCCTGGCGCGAGCCGTCTCCGACTGGGGCGTGTTATAAAGCAGGATACAGGAGCTTTGCGCCGCGCCGCGCCCGACGCGGCCCCGGAGCTGGTGAAGCTGGGCGAGGCCGAACTGTTCTGCGTGCTCGATCACCATGATCGTCGCCGAGGGCACATTGACGCCGACTTCGATCACCGTTGTCGCGACAAGGATCTTGATGGTGCCATCCGCGAAAGCGTGCATGACCGCGTCTTTCTCCGCGCCTTTCGTGCGGCCATGAACGAGGCCGACGCTGTCGCCGAAATATTGGCGCAGATGCGCGGCGCGCTCCTCGGCGGCTGCGAGATCGACTTTGGCTGAGGTTTCCACCAGCGGACAGACCCAGTAAATCTGCGCGCCTTTTTGTAGCGCGCGGCTCAGTCCCCCGATGAACTCCTCCAGACGTACAAGCGGTACGGCGCGCGTCTGGACGGGCTTCCGCCCCGCCGGTTTCTCGGTCAGCATGGAGACATCCATATCGCCATAATGGGTCATTTGCAGCGTGCGCGGGATCGGCGTTGCCGTCATGACGAGAATATCGGTGCCGCCTTTTTTGCCCTTGGCCTGTAGTGCAAAACGCTGATGTACGCCGAAACGGTGCTGTTCGTCGATCACGGCAAGCGCCAGATCGGCATAGGCGACATCATCCTGAAACAGGGCGTGCGTGCCGATGGCGATATGGGTTTCGCCGCTTGCAAGCCCCTCCAGGACTTTTGCGCGCTTCTTGCCCTTTTCGCGGCCGGTCAACAGAGTTGTAGTCAGGCCCGCCGCCTCGCAAAGGGGTGCGATCGTTTCCAGATGCTGACGCGCCAGGATTTCGGTCGGCGCCATCATTGCAGCTTGCGCGCCCGCCTCAACGGCTCGCGCCATAGCCAGCAGCGCGACAACGGTTTTGCCGCTGCCAACATCGCCTTGCAGCAACCGCAACATCCGGCGCGGGGCCGTCATATCATCCTCGATCTCCGCGAGGGTAAGTTTTTGTGACGCCGTCAGTTTGAAGGGCAGGGCGGCGGTGATTCTTTTCGCCAAACGCCCATCCCCGATCACCGCGCGCCCGCCGCGACTGCGAAAACGCCGCCGCAAGAGCGCAAGAGCAAGCTGGCCAGCAAATAGCTCGTCGCAGGCAAGACGCTTGCGTGCATGGCCGCTTCTTTCGACATCCGCGTCATCAGCGGGGCGATGCAGGATACGCAAGGCCGTTTGAAAATCCGGCCAGTCATGCCCATCGATCAATCGCCGGTCGAGCCATTCCGGTATTTCCGGCACACGCTCCAGCACCTGGCCAAACAGCCGGAACATCAGCTTCTGGGTCAGCCCTTGCGACAGCGGATAATGCGGCTCCAGGCGCGGCAGACGTTCGCGCTGGTCCTCAGGCAGGATGTAATCGGGATGCGGCATTTGCAGCTTTTCGCCGTAACGGTCGATCCGGCCGGAAATGATCCGCATCTCGCCGACGGGGAGCTGCCGCTCGATATAAGAGCGCTCGACATGGAAAAAGATCAGCTCGATCTCGCCGGTCTCATCTTCGCAGATGACGCGATAGGGCGCGCGGGAATTACGCGGCGGCGACGGATAGTGCTTCTTGACACGCACCAGGAGCGTGGCGAGCTGGCCTTGCGTGGTTTCAACAATCGGCGGCTGGGCGCGCCGGTCGGTCAGGCCAGAGGGGAAATGCCATAACAGGTCAATAATCCGTGCCTCGCCGCTATTGGCAGGCCGGAGCAGCTTGGTCAGGATCGTTTTGTAACGCGGCCCGACGCCCTCCAGCACACCGGCATCAGCAAAAAGCGGGTTGAGCAGAGCAGGCCGGATGCCTGGTCCTTGCGTTGTTTCCTGATCTGTCTCGCCTAGCTGTTCGGATTCCACAGAGTGTCGCAATAAGTGAACTCAAGTTTGATCGCAGGCTGACATCAGCCCCATATAGCGCTATATCACGCTCAGGGTTTATCCGGCCATAGCGGCGCCTTTTGCCGCGTGGACATCCACAATTCGGATCGGCGCATAATAATCACGCTATGACAACAAGCGAACATCGGATTAAACGCGCGCTTTACCGGGCCAATCATCGCGGCACGAAAGAGCTGGACTTGATTTTGGGGCGCTTTGCTGAAGCCGAGGCGCGTGCCATGAGCGAAACCGAACTGGACGCGTTCGAAGAATTGCTCGCGCTTCCTGATCCGCAGATTGACCTTTGGATTAAGGGAGAGGAACCGCCACCCGGCGTGGCCGGGATTGTTGGGCAGATTCGTCGTTATCACCGTATTGAAAGCTGAGACATGCTTGAGACGAAAGAAAAGCAGGATCAAGCCAAGACAGGCGCTGCCCCGAGCGGCGATGCAGCCCTTGGCGCGCTTGTCGCTCAGGACAAACCGCTTCTGGCGGCCGGCGTGCCGGAAGGGTTCGACGCTTATCTGGTCGCGCGTATGGTGGCGATAGCGCATAAGGAGCTTGGTGCGCCGGTCGGCGTTATGCATATCGCGCGTGACGACCAGCGCATGGCGGCCCTGCGCGAGCAGCTCCGTTTTTTTGCGCCCAATGTCGATGTGCTGACCTTCCCGGCCTGGGACACGGTGCCATATGACCGTGTCTCGCCGCATCCGGAGCTGTCCAGCCGACGCGTCGCAACCCTTGCGCAACTTGCCCGGCTGAAATCCCCGAAACGCCCCATCATTCTGCTCACTACGATCAATGCCGCGCTCCAGCGTGTTCCGCCGCGCGAAGCCATGAAAAAGGCACTGATCAAGCTGACACCGGGGATGAGTTTGGACATGGCGGTGATTGCCAAGCGGCTTGAGCGCTGGGGGTATCGGCGCTCGGGCACGGTGATGGAGCCCGGCGAATATGCCATGCGCGGCGGCATTCTCGATCTGTTTCCGCCAGCCGCCGCACGTCCGTCGCGCCTCGATTTCTTCGGCGACACGTTGGAGACGATCCGCGCCTTCGACCCCGCCTCGCAGCGTACGCAGGGTGCGCGCCAGCAATTGATCCTGATGCCGGCGAGCGAACTCCCGGCCGGGCCGGATGTCCGAAGCCGGTTCCGTCAGCGCTATCTGGAGCTGTTCGGCGGCGTGACCGGCGATGATCCGCTTTATGAGGCCGTCTCTTCAGGTGTGGCCTATGCGGGAGCGGAGCATTGGTTGCCGCTCTTTTATGAGACGCTGGAGACGCTGTTCGATTATGTGCCGGACGCCATCGTCAGCTTCGATCATCTGGCGCGCGATGCCCGCAGGCAGCGGCTCGAACAGATCGAGGACCATTACGAGGCGCGGAAAATGGCGCTCGAACAGGCCGCTTTCGGCACGCCGCCTTATAACCCTGTCCCGCCTGGCCTTATGTTCTTTGAGGACGCGGAATGGGATACGGCACTTAAGGCGCGAAAGGTTCGGCTTTTTTCGCCATTCGACAGCGGCGAGACTGAGGACGGCGTTGCAACGCTCAATTTCGGCGGCAAGATCGGCCGGACATTCGCACTCGAACGGGCTGAGCAGGCGGATAAGCTTTTCGATGCGGTCAATGCGCATATTGCGGCCCGGCAAACGGCTGGCAAGCGCGTGATCGTGGCCGGATGGACGGCGGGCTCGCGTGAACGGCTCGGCTCGATGCTGTCCGGGCATGGGCTGAAAAATTTCGAAACCACCGAAAACTACGCCGAAGTCACCAAGCTCGACCGCGGCAAAACAGCGTTGGCCGTGCTCGGCCTGGAAAACGGTTTCGAGACGCCGGATCTCGCTGTTATCGGCGAGCAGGACATTCTGGGCGATCGTCTCGTGCGCCGCCGCAAGGCGCGCAAGGGCAGCGAGGTTCTGTCTGAAGCGTCCTCGCTGGCGCCCGGCGATCTGGTCGTTCACGCCGATCATGGCATCGGGCGTTTTCTTGGCCTCGAAGCGATTACCGCAGCGGGCGCGCCGCATGATTGTCTCGAACTGGAATATCATGGCGGCGACAAGCTGTTTCTGCCCGTTGAAAATATCGACCTGCTGACCCGCTACGGCTCGGACGAAGCAACCGTTCCGCTTGACCGGCTCGGCGGCGCGGCATGGCAGGCGCGT
>CAZMAC010000131.1:0-7906 GCA_964564085.1 uncultured Hyphomicrobiaceae bacterium | reverse complement strand
AGCGAAGCATGGCCCCGTGAAGCCTGTCCCCGCGCAGGCGGGGAACGGGGCTGGACACCTGTGTGTCGCGACTCTGTCAGGATAGTTGCGGGCGGAGACCGTTGGATACCAGGTGATGAAGACCGTGTTCCGGCTTGGTCCCGCCCGCGTTGCAAGCGTTGAACCTGAACAGTTGCACGAGGCTGATGACGCAGAGCTCGAATCACAGGGACAGGCTCCATGATCATACACCCTGATATTATCGGTATCGACGTCTCCAAAGCGCATCTCGACATTTTCGACGCTGAGCGCGGGCAGTCGGAGCGTCTCCCCAATAACGCGGAGACTGGCCGCGCCTTGGCAGAGCGGCTCAGCATCCGTCAAAACGGCTTGGCCGTCTTCGAAGCGACCGGCGAGTACAACCGGCATTTGCGTAATGCATTTGACGCCCACAGCGTTGCCTATGCCCGGGTCAATCCGCAGCAAGCTCGCGATTTCGCCCGTAACCGGCTGGCCGCTCTGCATAAAAGGCGGGATCAACTGGTCGAGCAGCGCGCCATCGAGCGGGGGCGGCTGGCAGACACTGACGACCTTCATGAGAGTCTGGGCAACCATATCGCTTGGCTGGATGCCGAAATCACCCACTTCGACGGCCTGATCGCCGATGCCATCGCGGCCGAGGCGGCGCTGGCCGAGGATGTGCGCCTGTTGCGCTCGGTTCCTGGGGTCGGACCCGTCACCGCCACCACGCTCATTGCCCTGATGCCGGAACTCGGCGCGCTCTCGCCCAAGGCCGCTGCCTTGCTGGCTGGAATAGCGCCTCTCGATAATGACACCGGCCAATTCCGAGGTATCCGCCGTATCGGTGGAGGCCGCAGGCGGGTGGGGCGCGCCCTTTACATGGCCGCAATCACTGCCAGCCGCTCGAAGTCACGTTTCGGCGGTCTCTATCGCCAGCTGCGCGAACGGGGTAAACCGGCAAAGGTCGCCCTCATCGCCATCGCCCGCAAGCTGATCACCATCCTCAATGCTATGCTTCGGGATAGAACTGAATTTCAATATTGAGACGCAATAACACAGTTGCCGGTTCGCGTGAAGAAAATGCGCCAAAACAACAAATTAGAGCCTTGTTCCGATTCCATGTGAACGAAACAAGGCTCTAGACTCTATGTTTCAAGGAAAAAATCAGAGTCGCCCGGGCGATTCCATGAAAAGCGAAACGGCACATACGAGCTGACCAGCACCGATTTACACTTTTTAGAAAGCGGACCAGGAAACTTGCAGGTTCCAGCTTCAGTTTGGATCTACAACCGAATTCTCCGGGTCCATCCCTGCGGCAAGCGCCATGCGAACCAAGCGCGGAAGGCTTCCTGCACCGGTTTTTTCCATGACCCGCGCGCGGTGAATTTCAACGGTGCGAGGGCTTAGGCCTAATTCCCGCGCAATCATTTTATTAGGCCTGCCCACGAGCAAATGTTTGAGAACATCTCTCTCTCTTGGCGTAAGCACCCCAAATCTTGCCTGAGCCTCGTCGATTTTCTCTTGCTCGTCGAGCTCATACTCTCGCCGTTTCATTGCCTTGTCGACATGATTGAGCAAAATTTGCGGCTCTACGGGCTTTTCTAAAAATTCCACCGCGCCACGCTTCATTGCCATTACAGCCGTCCGGATATTTCCATGTCCTGTAATAATGATGACCGGAACCGTATTTCCGAAGCGCAAAATCCGATCCTGCACCTCCAGCCCGGTTATGTCTGGCATTTGCATATCGACAAGCACGCATCCGGCGTCATTTGGACGGTAATTATCAAAAAGACTTTTCGCGCAATCATATGTTTTTACGTTATATCCCGCACCTCCAAGAAGCTCGCGCAATGAGTCGCGGACTGCGCTATCGTCATCCAAAACATGCACTAATAAAGATTTATTCATCTGTTACTCTCTCACTCATACTCAATGGAATAACAAAGCTAAATGCCGCGCCTCCTTGCGATCTGTTGTCAGCCAGAAGACGACCTCCATGTGCTCTGGCAATTCTACGAGACACGGCCAGTCCAACGCCAAGCCCTTCTGGTTTGGTCGTTAGAAACGGATCAAATATATTTTCGAAGACGTCCGGCGCGATTCCTGGGCCAGAGTCTTCAACAGTGACTTCCGCATAATTGTCGTCAGTCATTTTGAGACGGATCCAGAGTTTGCCTTGACCGTTCCAAACTCTCAATTCATCGATGGCATTTCGGATCAGATTGGCGATCAGAACTTGAACCTGGACGCGATCCATATGGACCGTGACGGGGCCCGGCGGGACGTCGATTTCAATCGAAATTGAATGTTGGTTCGCGCCCAATGTTGCGAGTTGAATTGACTCGTAAAGCGCGCATTTCAGATCTACGTCTCCATATTCTCCAGCTCGGTGCTGGATCAGTTGCCGGAGCCGGTGGATTATCAGCCATGCTTTTTTTGCCTGCTCGCCAGCTTTTGAGAGAAGCTCATGACTATGATCAGAACTGATCGAAGTAGACCGTGCCATGTTGTGGCTAGCCGCCGCATAGTTGCTGATCGCCATGAGCGGCTGGCTCAGTTCATGCGTGATTGCCGTTGCAAGTTCACCGAGAAGACCGTGCTGAGCGAGGTAAGCAATCTCTCGTTCTAATTCGGCGATATGCTGCTTCTCACGGAAAATCGATGTGGCATCTCTGATACAATAGACACGGACAGGTGCTCCGTCGAGTATATAATCCGCCATCAGAACTTCGATTGGGATTTGCTCACCATTCTTTTTTAGTCCGCTGACAGATGACCCGTTGGTAATTTTGTTCCAATGAAATTTTGCGTGTTTTGGCATCAACACTGTTGGACTCAATACGATATTATCGATGGAAAAAATTTCACAAAGTTTTTCTCCTAAAATTTCTTCCTTTAGATAACCGAAAATACTCTCAGCTTCTGTGTTGAAATATTTTATAATTCCTTCTTTGTCAGTTATAGCGATTGCGTCAGGCGAGAAAGAAATATATTTTTTTAAGAAATCATCTTCGAATAATTTATGTGAATTTGTCTTATCTCCACTTTTATTCGGAAATTTTGAAATATTAGATTGGTTTAGTTTCGTTTCTGCGTTTTTACTGTTTTGCAAGGAAGGGTTAATATTCGCTGAAAAGGACATCGCAAATCTCTTTAGCTCGGCCTGCTAATGAGTTGAAAATCACAGGATTTAGAGCATTCTTATTATGAATTCTCAAATTCGTATATGTCTGTATAAAACCTTTCGGGGACACAGTTCAAGCTTTTGAATCGATAAAAACACGTAAAATGACTATATGTAGGGGTTTTCCTTATATCATTGCTCTAAGTAACCACTGCTCTTGTAAAATTATACATCCAATTCTCAAGATTTAGTATCTTTTATTTATACTAGAATACTGTATTCAAGATTCTTAGCGCGGGTTTGATCCGATCCAGTCGCTAGCCCGCCGAAAAGCCAACATTATCTTGCCTCTTGCCTTTGTAAAAACCGGCGGACTAAAAGGCAAGCGATGACTCTTTCCTCGAATGCGCGTTCGGCTCTTGCAAATCGTTTGCAGCATGCAATCGAAGGCGATGTTCAGTATGACGATTTTAGCCGCGGCCGGTACGCAACCGACGCCTCACTCTATGAGACATTTCCGGCTGCTATCGTCCTGCCGAAGACTCAAGAAGACATACTTGCAGCCATGCTTATCGCTTGGGAGGCAGGTCTGCCAATCATTGCCCGGGGGGGTGGAACAGGACGTCTCGGCCAGGCCGTTGGCGGCGGCCTGATCATAGATTTTTCTAAATATCTTACGCGTCTTCTGTACTACGACGCGTCCGCACGCACCTGCATTGTCGAGCCAGGCATTCGTCTGGAGGCTTTGAATGAGGCGTTAAAACCGGAGCGGATGTGGTTCCCGGTCGATATTCCATCGGGCGTTCAGGCAACAGTCGGCGGAATGGTTGCGACCGATGCCATAGGAAGCCGGACTTTGTTCTACGGCCGTATGAGAGACAACATTGTCGCATGCGACGCCGTCCTGGCTCATGGCACCGAAATCAGCTTTCACGAAATTCCGCAAGATTTCGGACATGGAAATCTTGAAGGTGAGGATGCCGGTCTTACGCTGGACTTGCTGGAGATGGCGCAAAATAGCGAAGCTTCCATAAGAGCGATGTATGATGTCGCTGGCGGTCATCCCGGCTACAATCTACGCGCATTGCTACCCGAAAATTCTCCGCAAAATCTTGCAGCTTTTCTTACCGGGTCGGAAGGCACGCTTGCCGTTTCCAAGCGCATTGAATTGAAGCTCGCCAAACGCCCGACCGTTCGTGCACTCGGCGTTTGCCACTTCGCTTCGCTCGGAGAAGCCATTCGCGCAGTCTCTTATATCGCCGCGTTAAAGCCGATCGATATTGAATTAACCGATCGGCGAATTCTAGAGCTTGGCGTTAGCGGGTCTCAAAGCGCCGATCTTGAGAAGCGTATTTTGCGTAAAGACACGCGTATCTTGCTTCTTGTCGAATTCATGGAAGGCAACCGTGTTAAAAACGCCAAGAAGCTTAAAGATCTTGCGGATTTAATGGCGGAACACGGTCACCCAAGGGCCGTAAGCGAGTTCCTCGGATCTTCGGCACAAGCTGCCGCGATTTATGCCCATCGGAACGGGCTTGCAAGAGCTCATGCAAAGGCCGCCGTTGCTGCATCCTTAGCCCCGATCGAGGCGTTTGCCGTTCCGCTCAAACTCCTTTCCAATAGCGCTGGGGCAGTGACAGAAATTTTTGGCCGCGAGGGGATGGAAATTATCTGGCATGGCCAGGTCGGTGTTGGCGCCGTTTATCTTCGACCCTGGCTAAAACCTAATCATGATGTGAGTGACGTCCCGGCTCTTGCTAGAGAGGTGCGAGCTCGACTCATTGAGACTGCAGGGCATTATACGGCTGTGGAAGGTTACGGAAGCGGCCTATCACATGCGTTCGAGGCAGTCCGCGATCCCGCGCTCACCCATTTATTCGAAGGGATTAAAAGACGGTTCGATCCATCAGACCGGTTGAACCCCGGCAAAATTGTCACCTCGGCCGAACCCGTCCAGGAAATGTTGCGCAGCAGAGCAACTGGCGAGAACCGTCTTTTGGACGCGGCTTTGAATTGTGCCGGGACTGCCGTCTGCCGCAGTCTTGACAAGAACATTATGTGCCCTTCCTTCAAGGTGACACATGATGAGCGCGACAGCCCGCGCGGCCGTGCAAATAGTTTACGGCTTGCCGTATCCGGACAGCTTGGCGCTGACGCTCTGACCTCTGACGGGATGGCCGAAACGATGGCGCTCTGCCTGTCGTGCAAAGCCTGCCGGTCAGAATGTCCTCGCGCCGTCGACATTGCTCAGGCACGGATCGGCGTACAAGAGCTCAGAGTTCAGAAATTCGGACTGACGAAATTCGAAAGCTCAGCTGCGTTTTTGCCTCACTACGCACCACGAATGCGGAAATGGCGTCACATCTTAAACCTGCGCGATTTCTTGCCATGGACGGCAGGATTATCTGAAAAGCTTACCGGTGTAAGTGCATTTCGGCCCTGGCCGCGCTGGTCAGCGAGCCCTTTTTCTGCGAACGCAAAGAATGGTGATGGTGGCGGTTCGGAAATTCTGCTTTTCCCCGATACGTTCAACAACTACTTCGATCCAGTGACACTTCGGTCCGCCGCCGATGTCTTGTCCGCCAGCGGTTTCAAAGTCAATATTTTGTCGCCGCCACAGGGTGAGCGTCCTTATTGTTGCGGACGCACATTTCTCGAAGCCGGTTTGGTTGAGCAGGCACGTCTGGAAGCAAGACGGCTCATCGATGCGGCTGAGCCGTTTACGCGCAATGGTATTCCTTTGGTCGGTCTCGAACCGGCCTGCATTCTCACGATCCGCGATGATCTGATTTCAATCCTGGATGAAAATGGCGCGCGAGGGTTAGCACGATCGAGTTTTCTTTTTGAAGAAGTGATGTCCAATGCGGAGCTTGCGAAAATCATAGCGCCTAAGCTTCTCAGCATAGATTCAGATGCACTCATTACGGCTCATTGCCACCAGCACGCTTTTGGGACCGCAAATTTAGCGCGGAAGGTTGCAGGGTTAGTTCCCGGAATTAACGTTATAGAAGCAAAGAAATCCTGCTGCGGAATGGGAACGGCGTTTGGCTACAAGCCGGAGAATGTTGCCATGTCGTTCAAGATCGGCGAAAATTCCTTGTTTCCGCAAATTCGCCGCGCAACGCGAGATACACTTCTCATCGCCGACGGCTATGCTTGCCGGAAGCAAATCAATGATGGGACAGGCCGGACAGCACGACACACAGCCGTCCTTTTGAAGCTTTCGCTGGCGGCGAAGGAAAGATTTGGTCGTGATGAGGGGCAGACGCCGATCGATCGACATCATCCCAAACGGTTATCTCGTTTGCGCAGACATTATTTCAAATAGGAACAAGAGTTTATGGACTCTATTGCGCAGAATTCGCTTCACGACGAATTGCTGGATCGCTTAAGACAAATGATTATCAGTGGGCAGTTTATACCCGGTGAAAAAATTCCCGAGCGCAGTCTTTGTGAACAGTTTGCCGTTTCGCGCACGCCTTTGCGCGAAGCGCTAAAGGTGCTTGCGGCGGAGGGCTTGGTTCAATTGGCGCCTAACCGCGGTGCCGTGGTGGCTATCTTAAGTCCAGCAGAACTGGAGGAGTGCTTGCCGATTACGGCGGCAATTGAGGCCCTGACCGGCGAACTGGCTTGCGAGAATATCACGGATATCGAGATTGAGGAGATAGCAACACTGCACAGCGAGATGGTGTCCAAATACGACTCCGGAGACATGCCCGGTTTTGTCGATGCCAATCAGCAAATTCACGAAAGAATTCTTAGCGCGTCCCGAAACTCTCTCTTAAAGGGTATCTACGAGACACTGTTCTTTAGAATCGGCTGGAGACGACTTATTCTCAGCCTGCCTCGGGAAAAAATTGCGAAGTTCCTTGCCGATCACGAGAGGATGCTTTTGGCCCTTAAGGCTCGAAACGGTGAAAAATTATCGCTCATCTTGAGAGAATGCTTCGATCATGTCATGGTCAGCAGTCAACAGCCGCTTCCCGAACAACAAAGAGGAGCTGTTGTTCGGGAAAGCAATACGTGACAGCTTAAACGTTTTCTGTGAGAAATGACTTTAGGCTGAGACCACAGTCAATTTAGAGGGTTTTATTGTGGTCTGAGCATTTTAGTTCCCAAGACGGGCAGAACCGCTTTTGCCGTCATTACGCGTCCAATAAACGGATTTTCCGTTGACACGCAGCTTGTAGCAATAGGCGCGTCCGTCGGACCATTTGTTCCATTTTTGACAAAGTTGAGTGCGGCGTACCCACCAACGGCCTCTATCTTTATTCACCTCTTCGCCGGCAAGCACGGCGAGCTTTTGACTACTGACACCAAGCATTGTGCCATTGGATTTATAACGAACAGGGATCTCTGCTCCGATGGGCGTTTGGATATAAATCGTCTTCCCGCTAACCGCATTTTGGAGTTTTTTACCGGTTAAGAGTTCATGCTGTTCAGAGGCGCTCGCTGTGCCTATAAACAAGAGCGAAACGCCTAATATGATACTGTTGCGCATATTGACCTTTAACATTTATGTTGCAACGCACAATTTTCTTGCAGTGCAATAATGGCTAAAATCGGGCACTTGCATGCGAAAGCCAGAGAATCCGATTGAAAAATCAGAAATACACAGCTTAAGGCTGTGCCATTAGCTTAGCCGGTTGTGTTATTCTCGAAAAAAAGGTGAAAATAAGGCATCTTCCCGCCACATTTATACATTTAAGCATAATGCGACGATATGGATGGGTGGCCGAGTGGTTGAAGGCACCGGTCTTGAAAACCGGCAGGCGGGAG
>CAZMAC010000130.1:0-7917 GCA_964564085.1 uncultured Hyphomicrobiaceae bacterium | reverse complement strand
TACCCCTTGATCGCAATCACTTCCATCGCACTGCGATGGCTTTCGCTGACATTGTAGAAGACCGGCTTGAAGCCTTGGCCGCGTAAGAGCTGGCAAAAGCGTTCGCGCGTGAATATATGATAGTGCTCGATTTCGCTCCAATAGGGGTTGTCGCCGGCCTCATCCATCATCCGCCAGACGACGGTTTCCCTGTTAGGACCAGAGCAAAAAAGGACGCCGTCCGGCTGTAGCAGGCGCTGAGCAGCGGTGAGTGCGACAAGGGGATAGGGCATGCGCGGCAAAACCGCTGACATCGAAATCACGCTAAACCGGCCCGGCATGTCCAGATCTTCAATAGGACATGCATGGATTTCGGAACCGCAGGCTTTAAGACGCTCGGCGAGGCTCGGCGAGGCATTCGTGCTGACGGGCTGATATCCCCATTCCGCGACCGTCGATAAAAGCGCATCATCGGCGGACATGACATCGAGCCAATCGCCTCCCGATTTGAGTTTGGCGATTTGACCGACAAGCCTGCCCCAAATCACGCGCTGGCCGTCAGCTGCTTCGATGCTGGCTCGGCTTTCCGGTATTTTTGCGCGATAGGCGTTCAACGCATTTGGCGCGAGATGGCCGCTCGTAAAGACATGATGACAGGAGGAACAGCGGCACCAGGAATTTGTCGATGGCAAAATCGGATCATACTCGGGGTGATCCACGCAATTTGTTGTCTTGAACGATTTGAATTCGGTTGAATGGCAAAGCGGGCAGTTTTCGAACGGTATCAAAGCTTCCGACACACGAGATTGCGCCGGCGGCGTGCTGGCCGTCGACCCTTCGCTTATAATAGCGCATTCATCCAACAACTCGACGCATTCATCATCAGCCTCCTCCTCGCACACGGAAAAAGCACGAGGGCCCTCGCCTTTCTCGTGCAACTCAGCCATATGCTCAAATGCAGCTTCCAGCCCCGTCGTATAGCGCTGAATATCAAAAAGCGGAGCAGACAGCTTTGCCTTGGCAAGCTGGCTACAAAGCTTTGAAAGCATTTCCGGTTTGGTGGCAAGGTTCAAGGCAGAGCGTTCATAGTGCTCTAGAGAGTAAGTGATCAACTCGTCAAGGCCGACTGCTTTCAAAAGGCTGCCGCAGACGCGCGATACAAAGGTTTCGCCTGCACAGGTTAGAACCGGCAGACCGGCCCAAAGCGCGTCACTTGCTGTCGTATGGGCATTTACGGGCAAAGTGTCGAGGAACAGATCGGCGTTGCGATGACGGGCGAGATGCGCGGACAGATCCATCTTTGGTGCAAAAACCAGTCGGGACGGATCGATTCCGAGCGAGGCTGCCTTGCGCCGCAGATTTTCGCGCATTTGCGGAGCGGACTCGAGAAGCCACAGAACGCTGCCCGGCACGGCCTGCAACAACCGCATCCAGAGCGCGAAGATTTCCGGGGTGATTTTATAGCTGTTATTGAACGAACAGAATACGAAGCCGGTTTCGGGCAGCCCGCATTCGGCGCGCGAGGGCGTGTGATCGGCGGTGGCGCGCTTGGTGTCGTTTGGCTGATAGCAGCCGGGAAGGTGAACGATCTTTTCATCGAAAAAGGGTGCCTGATCCATCGGCGCGATGAACTTGTCGGCAATGATATAATCGATGAAATCGGCGCCCATCGTGCCTGGATAGCCGAGGTAATTAACCTGGATAGGTGCGGGACGCGCAGCGAGAATCTCGGTGCGTGCATCGGTCGTATAGCCTTTAAGATCGATAAGGATGTCGATCCCGTCCTGATTGATCCGTTTCGCGGCTTCCGCATGCGACAGAGGGCCAATAGGAGTAAAATGATCGAAAGCCGTGACGACGCGCTGGCGCATCTGGCTGCCATCGTCCTGGCTGAAGCAATAGCCGAAAATTTCGAAACGCCCCCGGTCGTGGCGCTCGATCAGCTCGGCGATCAGATTTGTCGTCGCATGTCGATAAAAATCACCGGATAAATAGCCAATCCTCAAACGATCGCCCAGCGATTGACTCCGGAGAGGAGCGTATGTGAAAGGCTCAGAGACCGGCCGCGGTAGACCTTCCGCCCAAACGCGCGCACTAAGAAGATGGTCTTCTGCGCCGCATGGAATATTGAGGACCGGGAATGAGGCGATGCGAATCCCATCGCGATAGGTCGAGGTCAGGATTTTTTCCTCAGCCGTCGCAAGGCCGTCCCAGTCGCAAACCTTACGACGTAGATGGTAATGGTCGATCAAGGCGCCGGGGTGATCCGTTTCGATGGTGAGCGCTTTTGCATAGGTCGATATAGCCTCGGTAATCTGCTCCTGCTCCGATAGCGCGCCAGCAAGATTGACATAGGCGATGATATGGCGCGGATCGAGCTCGACTGCCTGGCGGTAAGCCTTGATAGCCTCCGAATGCCGCCCCAAGAAACCGAGCGCTACCCCTAAATTGGAATAGGCATCGGCATATTGAGGCTTCAGCTCAATCGCGGTTTTGTAGCATCGCACGGCGTCTTCATAACGGCCCAGATCTTTGAAAACGATGCCGAGATTGCTATGCGCCTCGGCATAATCCGGCTTAAGTTCGATTGCCTTTTCATGCGCCTGGATTGACTCCTCATACTGGCCGTCTTCCTGTAGAACGCAGCCGAGATCGGAATAGGACGGACCGTAATTCGGACGAAGCTCAATTGCGCGGCGGCATACCGTGATCGCATCCTCTCGCTCACCGGCGGCTCGCAGCGCATGGGCAAAGGCCATCAATGCCTCGACATGATTGGGCGATAATTCGACGGCCTTGAGACATGCCTCCAGCGCTTCATCCGTCCTGCCAAGCGCAATCAGCGTTCCCCCGAGATTGGCATAGGCGTCAACGAACTCCGGCGAAAGCTCGATTGCGCGCCGGTAGCAAAGCTCGGCCTCCTCATACTTGTTCTGCGCCTTGAAAATATTACCGAGATTGGAATGGGCCGGATGGAAGCCGGGTTTGAGCGCAATCGCCTTCTCGCAGGCCGTCTGCGCATTGTTAAATTCGCCAATATCCTTCAATACGACACCGAGATCGGAATAGGCTTCGGCAAGCTCAGGATTGATGGAGAGACATTGGCTGATGAAATGAACGGCCCTTTCGTGCTGGCCTTGCCTATAGGCGACAAGCCCGAGCAAATGCGTACACTGCCAATTTTCCGGGTTTTCAGCAATCACACGCTCAAAGATCGCCGCCGCCTCGTCGAGCCGGCCGGCCTTCAGATGCATGATCGCTTCCTGCTGGCCGCTCTGCTGCGAAGGCGTAACGTTTGTGATTGGAAAGGATGTATGTGCGGCCTGCTGTAGCGCGCTGGACCGGGGCTTGTGAGTCATGACGGCTCTGCATGGTTAATTCGTTCTGTCCGCCGTCAGTTAGGCACGAACAAGCCTGCGCGAAGCTTGTCTGACGATACAAGTTTATCGAAAGCAATTATGTATGTAAAAATTCAATCATTCTTTACCTATACTTTGAATTAATGTTTCTAAAATTCATATGCAAATTTTGATCAAAATACCCCAAACTGAAATTAAGTCATCCTTAGACCAAATAGAATAATAATAGATTCTATCGTCAAGCTGATGTCCTCATCTGGGTGTTTAAAAAGGGCAAAAACTAATGGCTAGCTCCAATTTGATTTCCGGCCGTCTCGCCTTCCATCAAATCGATCCCGAAATGTGCGCTCTCCTGAAAGAGGCCAAGCCGATGATCATGGAGGAGCTTGGCCCGGTTATGGACGGCTTTTACCGCCATATCTCCAGCTTCGACGAAACAAATGGTATGTTTCGCGACCCTGCGCATAAGGAGCATGCCAAACAGACCCATATGCGCCATTGGTCGCTGATCACGGATGGTCAATTCGATGAAAACTACGCTGCGTCAGTCACGCGGATCGGTGAAACGCATTACAGGCTGGGGCTTGAGCCACGTTTGTATATCGCCGGTTACAGCGTCGTGATTTCGACACTTGCCCAGCGCGCCACGGAACGCATGCTTGGCAAGGGGAGCAGGCGGAACGCTTCAGAAAAGCTTGGAAAACTCCAGGCGGCCATCATCAAAGCAGGAATGCTCGATATCGATCTGGCCATTTCGGTCTATGTTGATGTGGAGCGGCGCGCACGGGAAAAGACATCGGAATCTGCGGCAAAATTTGAAGTCGCGCTGAATTCAGCGATTCAAACCGTCCTTGGATCCGCGACCGACATCGATAACGCTGCGAATGAAATGTCCTCTTCGGCTGATCAAACACAGGAACAGGCGACATCCGCTGCCGCAGCAGCTGAAAAAGCGTCGACCAATGTCCGGACAGTCGCCGCCACTGCAGAGGAACTTTCAGCCTCGGTTCGGGATATCGGACAGCAAACCTCCGTCTCTGGAGAAATCAGCGTACAAGCGGTTGAAACGGCTCAAGAGGCCATGTCGAAGGTCCAACTGCTGGAAGAGGCCGCTAAAAAAATTGGCGCCATTCTCGATTTGATCAACGGTATCGCCAGCCAAACAAATCTATTGGCACTCAATGCAACGATCGAGGCCGCCCGTGCGGGTGAGGCCGGGCGCGGCTTTGCCGTCGTTGCGCAAGAGGTCAAGGCGCTTGCGGAGCAGACCGCCAAAGCAACCGCCGAGATCAGTCAGCAAATTGGCGGAATCCAAGGAACGACGGCAGGAACGGTCACCGCGATCGACAAGATCAGCGAGATTATTCGCACAATGAACGATATGACCACAGCCATCGCCTCCGCAATCGTCGAGCAGGGTGCGGCAACTGACGAAATCGCACAAAATGTTAATGAAGCCGCTCAAGGCACCAGCAGCGTTTCCGCCAGTATTGTCTCCGCCAGTGAAGCTGCCGAAAGCACGAAGTCCGAAGCGGACAAGGTTCTCTCATTTGCGAAGGGTCTTTCCGAGCAAGCTGGCAATCTGCGCGAATCGGCGAGTGAGTTCATGACGGCAATCCGCGCGGCTTAAAGCGCGGTACGTCAAACTTGGATCACTGTGATCTTTAGTTCATTTAAACCAAAACGATCGACGTGATTTCGACGAATGGCGTGAAACGGGTCGATTGGCGCGAAAATCCCGCTCGCACATTTGAATATCGTGGTTCACGGCCCGGAACTATTAGAGCGCTTTCAGGCGAAGCATGGCCCCGTGAAGCCTGTCCCCGCGCAGGCGGGGAACGGGGCTGGATACCGGTTCCCCGCTTAGAAAGCGCAGTAAAACAAACAGTGAGAAGCCTACGCTCCAATTGAATCGGAGCCTAGGCTTCAGTTCGCGCTATTTTTCTCCGAACTTGCGGCCATCGATTACAAAGTCAACGGCCTTTGGTCGAGCGCGTCAGGTAAAGCCCTCTTTATTCAAGTGATTCGACATCTTATTTGACGCGGCGCAACGACTTGCTAGACTCTAGATCAACCGACCTTCAAATGGAGTCATTTGAAGGTTGAAAAGTTGATCTATCTTAAAGGGGTAGAGCAACTGTCCGCGTCCATCCCCGCCTTCGCGGGGACAGGCTTGGACGCGCGTTGCTCTAGACAAATAGCCTTTTGCTCAGGAACGAAACCATTTTGACCTCAGTTCGCCGAATTTCGGAAATGAAGCGCGGTAATGACTTGAAACTTCCTAAGAATTTAACGTCCGCAGCACTCGATGCACAAAGCGAATTTGCAAGCCTCAGCACGCTTAACGAGCGCTCCCGCGCCATTTTTCGTCAAATCATCGAAACCTATCTGGCAACCGGCGAGCCTGTCGGATCCAGGAATATCAGTCGGCAGCTGCCGATAACGCTGTCGCCTGCGTCGGTGCGTAACGTCATGACGGACCTGGAAGCGCTCGGGCTCATTTACTCCCCGCATACGAGTGCCGGACGCCTGCCCACGGAAAGCGGACTGAGGCTGTTCGTCGATGGGCTTCTAGAAGTCGGCGATATGGCTCAAGACGAGCGCGCCCAGATTGAGGCGCAGATTTCGGGACAGCTGACCATCAAAGACCTGCTTGATCAAGCCAGCGAAATGCTTTCGGGGCTGTCGCGTTGTGCCGGAATGGTCCTGACCGAAAAACAGACCAACCAGGTCAAGCACATCGAATTTGTCGGCCTTGATGCCAGCCGGGCGCTGATCGTGCTGGTTGGCGAGGATGGCACGATTGAAAACCGCATCATCGAATTGCCTCAGGGATTACCCGCATCGGCATTGACCGAAGCGACAAATTATCTCAATTCGCGCCTCTTAGGTGCGACGCTCGTGGAAGCGCGCGAGCTGATCGAAAAAGAACTCACAGCGAAAAAAGCACAACTCGACGAGTTAACGACCAAGGTCGTCCAATCCGGTCTGGCTCAGTGGTCGGGTGGAAAGGAAGACAGCAAGAGCCTTATTGTGCGTGGTCAGTCTCATCTTTTGAGCGATCTGAACGCCATCGAGGACCTGGAGCGTATTCGTCTGCTATTCGATGATCTGGAGTCGAAGAAGGAAATCATGCGGCTTTTGACGCTGACCGATGAAGCCGACGGCGTGCGCATCTTCATAGGATCGGAGAATCAGTTATTCTCTCTATCGGGATCGTCATTGATTGTGGCACCATTCAGCGATTCGGACCATAAAATTGTCGGTGTTTTGGGCGTAATAGGTCCGACCCGCATGAATTATGCGCGGATTATTCCCATGGTTGATTATACTGCACGGCTGGTTGGCCGTCTCCTTACTTGATTATTACTGATGTCTGGCCAATATCGAAAGCAGGTAGATTTCGCGACAAAGCCCTACCAGGAGAGGGTAGAATCATAATGGAACAAGATAAGCCCGGCTCTGCCGATGCCAATGAAATATCGGCAAACTCGGCTACGGATGGCGAGGACGCGGTGTCGGAGAATAAGACCGATAAGATGGAAGAGTTTGCTGTCGATCCGTCGGAAAAGCTGACCGCCGAGCTTGATGCGCTGCGGGTAGAGAACACCGAACTCAAGGACAAAGCTCTGCGTATGGTCGCGGAGATGGAAAATCTCCGGCGGCGCACCGAACGCGACAAATCCGAATTCTCGAAATATGCGATTTCGGAATTTGCGCGCGATGTAGTTGGTGTCGGCGACAATATTCGCCGCGCTATCGAGGCTGTCCCGAAAGAAGCCGCCGAAAGTGATCCGGCCTTGCGCAGCTTGATTGAAGGCATCGAAGTGACGGAGCGCGAGCTTCTCAAAGCTTTCGAGAAATATCAGGTTAAGCGTTTCGATCCAAAAGGTGAGCCATTCAATCCCCATCTGCACGATGCGATGACGCGGATCGAGGTTCCGAACGTTCCGGCTGATACGATCGTCCAGGTCATTCATGCAGGCTATATGATCGGAGAGCGCGTTTTGCGGCCGGCCGCTGTCATTGTGGCCAAGGGCGGAGAGAGCTCCAATAAATCCAGCGGATCCAAGCCAGCCAAACAGGATGACGACGCGATTCCCCCAGGCGCAATGAAAGTTCCGGAAGAAGTCGCCTCAAGCAGGGACTTTCAAGAGGACCAGCAGCCGGCCAATGGCACGCGCCGCGATCCCCAGGAAAGTGTTCTTGGACGGGAATTCCAGAGCGACCGGCGACGCGGCCCGTCCGGTTCTCAAGGCGGTGATGAGCGTGTTACCCAATTCCGGCGGCCAAGATCACACGCGGGCGATGAGTCCTTCAGCGAATTGCGCCCGCAGCAAAACGGGCAAGGCCCGAACAAACATTCCACACTTCATAAGCCCGTTATCGGCTCCGCGAAAGAATAGAGCACGATATCATCTGATATCGTAATCGGCATTACCGCATGAGCTCGGCTCTAAATGTTTGCCTTGTCGCGCTTTCAGGCGAACCAGTTCCAGCCATGTTCCCCGCCTGCGCGGGGATAGGCTTCACGGGGCCATGCTTCGCCTGAAAGCGCTCTACTGCCGTAAATCGCTTT
>CAZMAC010000129.1:0-7920 GCA_964564085.1 uncultured Hyphomicrobiaceae bacterium | reverse complement strand
CAGTTTCCTAAAGAACTCAGTCATTTGCTGGATCCCCGCCTTCGCGGGGATGACGATTTCGGGCAAGCCAGAACGCTTCCGTCTGATCAGATTGTGCTCTAGTTGTGAAGTTGAACTAATAAAGCCGTAAGATTTTCATAAAAGAAATTCGTTCTCATCAATGCTATTAAAATTTTAAAGACAAAAACGCCATTGGGAGGAAACCATGATCGCGGAGCATCGCTCCGGCGCGCGCTCCAACGTTTCGTTGGAACAACGCGCCTGGAATATTCGCCGGAAAGCTTTGTTGATGGGCGAGGTCCAGGGCCAGGGCTATATCGGTCAGGCGCTCGGCATTGCGGATGTGCTGGCGGCGTCCTATTTTCACGCCCTCGAATACCGCCCCGACGATCCGGAATGGGAAGGCCGGGACCGGTTCCTGCTATCGATCGGCCATTATGCGATTGCGCTCTATGCCGTGCTCATGGAAGCAGGCATCCTCCCGGAAGACGAGCTTGAAACTTACGGCATGGATGACAGCCGGATGCCGATGTCCGGCATGGCGTCCTACACGCCGGGCATGGAGATTACCGGCGGCTCGCTCGGCCATGGCCTCGGCATCGCTGTTGGTATGGCTCTGGGCCTGAAGCGTAAGAAAAGCCCGGCTTTCATCTATAATCTGATGTCGGACGGTGAGCTGGGCGAGGGTTCGATCTGGGAAGCCGCAATGGCTGGCGCGCATCACAAACTCGACAATCTCATTTGCCTTATCGACTTCAACAATCAGCAGGCGGACGGAAAGTCGACACAGATGCTCTCCTCTGAGCCGCTCGATATGAAATGGGAGGCCTTCGGTTGGCACTGTCAGCGTGTCGACGGGAACGATCTGAATGCCATCGTTGCCGCCTTTGATGCCGCCCGCGCTTTGAAGGACCCCAAGCCGCGCGCGATCATCTTCGATACGACCATGTGTAAGGGCGTCCCCTTCCTTGAGAACCGGGAAATCACGCATTTCGTCCGCGTCGAAGCCGATGAGTGGCGCAAAGCGCTTACCGTTCTGGAAGAGGGAAAACCACAATGACACTCGCTTCGATGGCCCGCAAATACGAACCGCGGAAAGTGCCGGTCGGCCCTGACGGGCAGCGGCTCACAACATCGGCCATGATCGCCTCGCTCGCCACCGAAGGCTATGAGGCAGTCGCTGCGCCCTTAGGCCATGCGCTGGTTGATCTCGCCAAAAAGGATGAGCGCATCGTCGGTCTTACCGCCGATCTATCGAAATATACAGACCTTTATGTGTTCGCGCAGGCCATGCCGGACCGGTTCTACCAGATGGGGATGGCGGAGCAGGTTATGATCTCGACCGCCGCCGGACTGGCGCGCGAAGGTTTTATCCCTTTCGCGACCACCTATGCCGTGTTCGCCTCCCGCCGCGCTTACGACTTCATTGCTATGGCGATTGCAGAGGAAAATCTCCCCGTGAAGATCGTCTGCGCGCTGCCGGGACTGACGACCGGTTATGGGCCAAGCCACCAAGCGACTGAAGATCTTGCAATCTTCCGAGGACTGCCGAATATCACGATCATCGATCCTTGCGATGCGGACGACATCACCCAGATGGTGCCCGCGATTGCAGCGCATCCCGGGCCGGTCTATGCCCGTCTTCTGCGCGGCAAAGTACCGTCCGTTCTGACCCGTCACAAGCCCGATTACAAATTCCAGCTTGGCAAAGCGCAGATGATCCGCGAGGGCAAGGACGCTCTCGTCATCTCGACAGGCTTCATGACCATGCGCGCGCTCGATGCTGCCGAAAAGCTCGCGGCGGATCATGTCGATGTCGGCGTTCTGCATGTGCCGACGATCAAGCCGCTCGATGCCGGGACGATCCTGACCGAAGCCGGCAAGGGCGGACGGCTGGTCGTGACCGCGGAGAACCACACCGTAGTTGGTGGCCTGGGTGAGGCGGTCGCACGGACCCTGCTGACCAGTGGCGTCGCCCCGACTTTCCGGATGATCGGCCTGCCCGACGAATTCCTGGAGGCGGGCGCACTGCCGACGTTGCACGACATGTATGGAATTTCGGTCGACAAGGTGGCCGAACAAATCAAAGGCTGGCTCTAAGACAGGATCGCTTCTCGGAGAATCAGTTTCGTCATTGCCAGGCCGTTAGGTCGAAGCAATCCAGAAACAAGCACCGAATCTGCCGCTGGATTGCTTCGCTGCGTTCGCAATGACGATGAACGTTCTAAGACCGCCGCACAGTCCCTAAGGGGACGCGCACAACAATAACTTTGGGAGGAGAAGCCACATGGGTCTTTTACAGGACAGGTTTGCCGTCGTCACCGGCGCGGCGTCTGCGCGCGGTTTGGGAAAAGCAACGGCGAAGCTTTTCGCCGAACACGGCGCGACGGTCGCCGTTCTCGATCTGAACGAAGAAGCCGCCAGGGCTGCAGCCGCCGATCTGGGTGCGGATCATATCGGACTTGCCTGCAACGTGACCGAAAAGGCAGCCTGCGAGGCGGCCGTGGCCGATCTCGAAAAGCGCTGGGGCCGCATTGACGTGCTTGTCAATAATGCCGGCATCACTCAGCCGCTCAAGATTATGGATATCGGGCCGGAAAACTATGAAGCGGTGCTCGACGTGAACCTTCGCGGTACGCTCTATATGAGCCAGGCGGTCATCCCCGGTATGCGTTCGCGCAAATCCGGCAGCATTGTGAATATGTCATCGGTCTCAGCCCAGCGCGGCGGCGGAATTTTCGGTGGTCCGCATTATTCGGCGGCGAAGGCGGGCATTCTCGGCCTGACCAAAGCCATGGCGCGGGAACTGGCACCTGATAATGTCCGCGTCAACGCCATCTGCCCCGGCTTCATCGCCACTGACATTACAGCAGGCAAGCTGACGCCTGAGATGCTCGACACGATCATCGCCGGCATTCCGATGGGCCGTGCGGGCGAGGCGAGCGATGTTGCCGGCTGCGCCCTGTTCCTGGCGTCCGATCTCTCGGCCTACTGCACCGGCACTGAGGTCGATGTGAATGGGGGCTCGCTTATTCACTAGTGGAGCGAATTTGACATTTGATACCCATTTGCGGCAAACCTCGTTTTCAAATGCCAAATTCGCTCCACTAGGCATCCAGCTCACAGCTATCGAAGAAGACAGGTCGTCTAAGCTTTGGGCTTTCTATTTCCTTTGACGGCTTCCAAACATGAGGCGTAAGTATCGAGAACTTTCTCGCGGTTAATTTCCTTTCTCTCGGATGGTATATTCAGAATGCGTTCCATAAGTTTGAACGCAACGTCCTCCCGAGACGGGCTTCCGCCGATAATCGCCTTAAACTCTTCTTCGGCCATAACTAAGCCCCTATCTGAAATCAGTCTGGCGAAACAATAAGTTATTGCGCGTCAATCAGCACCATAAAAAAGAGCCAGCTTGAAATGCTGCACGGAAAACCATTTCCCACTTTTGGTAGGCTCTTTAGAATGCAGTTTCAAGCCAGAGCCGAATCCGCTCCGATTGAGTCGGAGCGTAGGCTCTAACTGTTTGTTTTACCGCGCTTTCCGAGCGGCGAACCGGTATCCAGCCCCGTCTTCACGGGGCCATGCTTCGCCTAAAAGCGCTCTAGAGCATACAAATTGACATTTAAAGAGATCGGGAGCGCAGGCCGAGATGGAGCACTATTCCGCAGAAACAATCGAGAAATACGCATCGGTCACGACCGCGACGCTAACCACCGTGCTGCTGAAGAAGGGGCTCCGCAATGTCTGGATACGCGGCGCTTTTCCACTTGCTCCAGATACGAAGCGGATTGCCGGACCGGCCTTTACGCTCCGCTTTGTGCCGGCCCGCGAAGATCTGGCAACGCCTGCCTCCTGGTCTTCACCCACCTCGACGCGTGCGGCCATCGAGGCCATGCCGGACGGCTGTATCACGATCGTCGATGCCAATGGTTGCAGGGATGCCGGAATATTCGGCGATATCCTTTGTGAACGGATGAAGCAGCGGAATGTGGCCGCTCTGATCACCGACGGCGTGGTTCGCGATCTCGACGGCGTGCTCGAAACGGGGCTCAAGGTTTGGGCCGCGGGCGCGTCCGCGCCGCCATCGGTCGCGGGTATGACATTCATCAATTGGCAAGAGCCGATCGGGTGCGGCGGCGTCGCCATTTTTCCGGGCGATCTGATCGTTGCGGATCGCGACGGGGCGGTTGTGGTGCCGAAAGATATGACCGGCGAGGTTCTGGCGGCCGCTTTGGAGCAGGAAGCGCTTGAGGAATGGATTATCGGAGAGGTGCGCAGCGGCGCGGCCTTGCCGGGGCTCTATCCGCCGAATGATGAAAACCGGCGGCGCTATGAAGAAGCTAAGAAACGTTGAGCGTCGGGCAAAAGGCGTTAAACCGCTAAGCGCTTAATTCAAAAGGATTGCGTTTGCGCTGCGGTGGCGATCGCTTGCGCCAAGATCCCCGGCGGCGCGGCGCCTGACATGACGGGCTCGCCTCCAATCATGAATGTGGGGACCCCGGAAATACCCAAATGCCGTGCTTTCGCCAGCTCGCGCATCACCTCGTCTTGTCCTTCATCGCTTTCGAGCAGCTTTTGGACCCTTGTCCGGTCAAGCCCTGCCTTTTCGGCGATATCCGTCATCATCGCCAGGTCGCCAATATTGCGGCCTTCATGGAAATAGGCCTGAAACAGCCCTTCGACGACCTCGTCCTGCTTCCCTTCCTGCCCGGCGAACCAGATCACACGGTGACAGTCGATTGTGTTTGGCGTCCACTTCATGAGATCATGCCGAAAATCGAGCCCGGCGGCGCGCCCGGCCTCGGCGACGCGCGCATCGAGTTGAGCGGAAAAATCGAGCGATCCGAATTTTCTTAAGCGGTAGGCGCTACGTTCCATCCCGCCTTTCGGCATATCCTGATTGAGCTCGAACGGCTTCCATACCGTCTGGACTGCGACCTGGCCGGAAAGCGCTTCGGCCGCGCTCTCAAGATGACGCTTGCCGATCCAGCACCAGGGGCAAACGGCGTCGGAGACGACTTCCACTGTTACGTTTGGGAGAGGTTTTTCATTCATGTCTCAATACCAGAGCCCTGTGAAATGATAGTGGGGACGAAGCCGGCCGGGGGTAAAATAAGACGGAATTGCCTCCATCTGCGGAAGCTCCATCGGCGGGCGTGGAACACCCTGCAACTCAAGCAAACGCTTGATGCGGTCTTCGGTTGGCGGATGGGTCCGCAAGAGCGACGGCACGGGCACTTTTCGCCCGGGAAGAAAAATCGTCTCGAAGATTCGCCCTTGATAGGTTTCGATTTTGTTCAGCGCGCTGGCCAGCCCTTGCGGATCGCCGGACAATCTTGCTCCTTCCAGATCGGCGTCATATTCGCGAGCGCGGGAAAGACCGAGTTGCAACAAACCCGTCGCCGTCGGTGCAAAGTAAAGCAGGAGAATGCCGAGCAGCGGAATAGACCCCTGCCCCATCAACGCAAGAGGGAGGGTGAAAAGAAACAGCAGCACCCCCATCAGCGACATGAAATGGGTGAAGCGGCTCATAGTATCGGCGAGATTCATAATCCAGAGGTCATTATTGCGAATATGTGCGATCTCATGAGCCAGTACCCCGGTGATCTCGCGCGGATTGAGCTTATTGAGCATGCCATGCGTTACGGCCACAAGTGCGTCCGATTTTACGCCCGTGGCAAAGGCATTGATGACAGGGCTCGGAATGACATAGAGATGCGGGGTGGCCGGAATCTCCGCCCGCCTTGCAAGCTCCGCGACGACGCGCATGACTGGCGCGCCGTGATCCGGCGAAACGCGCCTCGCCCCATACATCCGCATGATCAGCTCAGGCGCAATGCGCGGGCTGAGCACCAACAGAACACCGATGAGAACGAATGCCCATATGATGCCGGATTTACCCAAAAGGACAAATGCGCACACGGCCATAATCACACCGATACCGCCGATCAGCACCACCGAGTGTAAAAAATTCCGCAGGCTTGCGGCGGCACGGGCTTTATTCTCAATTTCAAAAGCCATGACCCGATATATAGTCTACGGGACGCGGATCTGCGAGACAACGCCAATGCTTTTTGCGCGTTCAAGCCGGCGCCGAATCAAATGGCCTGGTGAGGCGGGCAGCGCATAAGAATAGACACCGGATCAAACCATTTTAACGGTGCCGTGCCGATCCTCGCCCGCAGGCAAGTCCTGAATGAGCGGAATAATATCTTCAGCACGGTCGGCAACGTGATACGTCACCTCCAGAGACGGTGAAATGAATTTGAGTTTGCGCATTTGGTTGAACAGCGCAAGAAGCGGCTGCCAATAGCCTTCAATATTGGCGATCACGATGGGCTTGGTATGATGTGCGAGCTGAACCCAGGTGATCTGCTCAACCAGCTCTTCCAGCGTGCCGACGCCGCCCGGCAGCGCGACAAACGCATCCGAGCGCTCAAACATGAGCATTTTTCGTTCATGAAAGGTTTTCACATGGATGATTTCCTGCACATCGCTAAGCGGGATTTCGTGGACTGGCAGGTTCGACGGAATAATCCCGGTGACATGCCCTCCGGCCTCAAGCACCGCCTTTGCAATCTCCCCCATGAGCCCGACGCTGGCACCGCCATAAACGAGGCCAATGTCATTCCGCGCCATCTCCCGGCCCAAAGATCTCGCCGCTTCAGCGTAGCCGGGATGCGAGCCGTTTCCGGCGCCGCAATAGACACAGATGTTTTTTATAGACGTTTGATGCATGGGTTTTTTTGATCCCCCGTTTCGTCGATGATTTTTGTTTACCAAATTATGATTCCAGCTTTTTTACCGAAGCTCGCACCTAATATGGTGAGCAAGTTGGAAAAAGTTGATCAATGCGAACACTTGGCCCTCGCCGGCTTTTGTGATTAAAGGGTAGAAATGGTTGAAAAGAGCGTAACCGGACACGTAAAACTGTCGTGGCTGCGCCAAGCTAGTGCGGCATCATTGGGTACTATGTTTCTTGTCGCAATTTGAATTTTCAAGGACTTAACGCGCTTTGGCGCAACGCAAGCTTGAATTGCGAGAAAAGGTTAAGGGTGATGCGCAAAGTCCTAGGCGTGCTCCTAATGCTGCTATTCCTTTTGATTGGCGGCGTCAGCGTCTACATGCTGCGTTCGGGATGGTTCGGGACCGTATCGACCGCAGATGACACCGCGGCGACTGAGGCCAGGGCGCCAGGTACGGAAACCGTACAATCAGATGCAGATAATGCGCCCGATGCGAAGACAGCAGAATTAGACACCGATAGCGCAGAAAACCGGCCGACTTTCGATGCAGAAAACCGGCCGACTTTCGATATCGTCAGGGCTGAGCCCGATGGTTCGATCATTATGGCCGGACGGTCAAAACCTGGATGGACGGTCATCGTGGAAAGTAGCGGAAAAGAAATTGGCCGCGCGACCGCGGACGAGAATGGCGAATGGATCATTCAGCCTGACCGAAAACTGCCTGAAGGCGAGTCCTCACTTCAGCTCAGCGCCAGATCGCCGGCAGGGGAAACAGCGTTGTTTTCCAAGCAAAGACTGGCTTTGTCTCTCGGTGATCCGATCAGCAACCAGCCGCTGGTTGCATTGACGGAGGAAGGTAAAGCAACCCGCGTCCTGCAAATGCCGGCACCGCAGACCGCTGAGGCGACCGCCATCGCATCTGCGCCTGAAGCCGCTGATACAACCGAACGGGACGTTGCCGCTACCGAACTGGCTGGATCGACCCCATCGGAGGGATCGGCCGCTTCGAATGTCTCCGCTCGTGAAACCGCAACATTAACGCAGCCGGCCCAAAACGCTCAAGACACCACTCGGTCTCAAGAAAGGGCGGAACCGGCAAATCAAATTGGATTTGCCTCAGTCGATTATGAAGACGTCGGCGAAAAAAGTATGCTGCATCTGAATGGCCACGCAG
>CAZMAC010000128.1:0-7973 GCA_964564085.1 uncultured Hyphomicrobiaceae bacterium | reverse complement strand
GAGCCTTCGTCATATTTCGCTTCGATCGCTGCGAGTTCTTCGGCTGAAAGTTCGCGGTCGACGCTCTGCGAATGACTCACGAGCCTATCCTCCCACAGTCGCGGCTGAAAAGGGCGGCGCCAGCAAGGACGCCGCCCATTCTTGTGAGCGGGCTATTTCAGCAAACCCGCTTCTTTGTAGTATTTCTCAGCGCCCGGATGGAGCGGCACACCAAGGGACTGGACGCCGTCCAGCGCTGTTTCGGATGTGATCTGCTTACCCTTCGCATGACCGTTATCGAGCAGCTTGCGGGTATTGTCGTTCCACAAGGCCTTGGTGATGCCGTAAACCAGCTCCTCACTGAGATCGGAGGAAACCACCAGAAGCGCGCTCACGGCTGGCGTTTTGACCTCGTAGTTAATTCCTTCATAGACCCCGCTCGGGATGTTCGAGGGGATATAGGCTGGAATGATCTCATTGATCTTCTTCAGGTCTTCCTCAGAGAAGGAATGCAGCTCCATGCCCTTCGTCGAGGCAAGCTGGACCATTGCGGCCACCGGCCAGCCTGCAGCGTAGAAATAGGCGTCGAGCTGACCGTCAGCCAGACGCTCGGCCGATTGCGAGTTATTGAGTTCGGCCTCGTCCATATTATCGCGGGTGACGT
Organism: uncultured Hyphomicrobiaceae bacterium; assembly: GCA_964564085.1. Taxonomy (GTDB): domain Bacteria; phylum Pseudomonadota; class Alphaproteobacteria; order Rhizobiales; family Rhodomicrobiaceae; genus JAHQVI01. The sequence continues at coordinate 7,330 of CAZMAC010000128.1, read as the reverse complement.
CCCAGGCTTCCAGCATCTGAAGCACCGCAACCTGCGTACCCGAGCCGGCCTGCGCAATGCCGACCCGTTTGTCGGCGAGATCACCCAGATTATTGATCTTCTGACCCTTTGGCAGCACCAGATGCAGGTCTTCCGGGTATAGATTGGCGACAATGCGCAGTTTCGGGTGTTTTTTGCCCTCGAACTTGCCTTCGCCCAGATACATGGACCGGGTTACGTCGGCAGCGGCCATCCCGGCTTCGAGTTCGCCATTCTGAACAGCAGTGTTGTTATAGACCGAGGCGGTGGTTGACTGGGCAATGGCAATCAATCCGGGCACGCCGCATTGGCCGCCTTTGTCGCAGGGCCGGGAGCCCGGAGGAGCCGAAATTGCGTTGGCAATTGTGCCGCCAATCGGGAAATAGGTGCCGCCCGCGCTTCCTGTTCCGATACGGAAAAATTTCATCTCTTGCGCAAAGGCTGCCGAGGCTCCGGCAACCAATGCGCCTGCAAGTACAAGTGATATAATCGATTTCTGTTTCATTTTATGCTCGTTCTCCCTTCATGTGTTAGAACGGTGGAAAGGTTTGTCGGCTGGTTGCTAAGAGCTGCGCATTGAACAATCAAGAGGATGCGCAATGTACGCCTTGGAGGATAGGATCGCTTATCTAGTGGATCGAACATGACATTTGAGTCCCTCCCACCATCCGATGAAATCGAGGTAAGCACTTAAAATGTCATGTCAATTCGATCCATCAGCAAAAAACGACGTGGTTCGAAGCGTTAGATTCGAACCACTAGGCCCTCATTTTCAATTTGTCTTTCGCAGCATAATAGGCGATCGCCGCCGGCAGAAACCACGGCTTGCCCCGATAGAATGGAATAGATTTTGGCGGGACGTCAAATAATTCCGAATGCGCATCCGTATGCTGAAGAATGCGCAGCGCGGCCTTTCTGCCGAGCCACGTGGCCCAGACCGTGCCAGATCCGCAATAGCCGACCGCATAGTGAACGCCGTCACGCTCAAATAGCCGGGGCAGTTGTGTCCGGCTGAAAGCGACCTTCCCCGACCATGAATGCGTGATACGCACATTATGCAGTTCAGGGAAGATTTGCGACAATGCTTTGCGGCCATATTCTGTCGCGTTCGCGATGTCATTGCGCAGTGCGGGCTCTCTCCCGCCCATCAGAATGCGCTTACCATCCGGCGATGGCCGGAAGTACCTGTAAAGATCGCGTTTTTAGCCTGCGCTTCGCCCTTTGGGCATCAAATGACTGACGAGATTTGGTGAAAGTTCTTCAGTCACAACAATCCGGCTTGTGACTGGAACCAGACGGCTGCGCAGCCATGGATTGGATTGATCCGTATACCCATTGGTTGCAAACAGAACATGACCTGCCTGCACGGCGCCGCGAGATGTACGAACTTCGAATGCCGGGCCATTTTTTTGAATGCCAAGCACGGGCGTCTCGCTGTGGATTACCGCCCCGGCGGCGATTGCGAGGTCGAGCAGGGCTGAAAGATATTTTGCGGGATGGAACACCCCTATGTCGGGGCGGATCAACCCCCCGGAATAAAGCTTTGATCCGATTTCGTTCGCAAGGTCCGCTTTGCTGACGCTATAGGCTTCAATATCCAGATGCTTTTTGAGAAGATTGGCCTCTCGGCACAGTTCATCATAGTCTTTGTCGTTGAGAGCGCCGGTAAAACGGCCGGACATTTTAAAATCGCAATCGATATTATTTTCCACGATCAGATCGCGCAAAAATATCCTGGCCTCGTGACTCTCGCGGTAAAGCGCTTTGGCTTTTTCTATGCCGAATTTTTTGATCGCTTCCGAAAAGCTTATGCGCAGATTGCCACTGGTCACACCGCCATTGCGGGTGGATGCGCCCTCGCCTGGCCGGTCCTTCTCGAAGACTTGAACATCCCGGCCGGCTTTTGCCAGTTCGAGTGCTGCACTGAGGCCGGTATAGCCTCCGCCGACGATCGCGACATCGCATTGCTGCGGCATTGACGACGGCTGCGGCGACCTCAGTGGCGCGGTATCCCACCAAAAAGGTTCGAGTTTAATATCGCTTAAGTCCGTCAGTACAATATCCTCCTTTTGAGAGGCGCTCTGCGAGCAAAAAGCGGTCTGCCGGATTGGGTTAACATCTTATAGGGTAACATATAAATTGGCTTTAGCTGCAAGAATTTTCTGCCACTGGCACGATTTAAAGCAACGATATTCATACCGGCGGACCGCGCTCGGAGTAGGTCCGGAACGAATGGAGAAATACGTCAAGAGATCGTTAAGCCGGTCTGGCTGTTCGTTCCCCGAGATACATCGTCAGTACACAAAAAGTGAGTTTGAGGCATGACGGAGCATAAGCAGACAACCTTCATGGGGGTGCCCGTGATTTCGTCCGATCAGCTTTCGCAGGCTGATGTCGTCATCGTCGGAATACCGGAAGCGACGCCTTATGAACCCGACAAATCGAGTCATTGTTCGGATGCGCCGGGGGCCATTCGCGGCGCGGCGGCAAAATATAGCGGATGGCATGCGCATTACGACTTTGACCATGACGCGCCGCTGCTGGACCTCGATCGCATATATGTGGGGGACATTGGCGATATACAGGGCAATCCAAACGCTCCGGTGCAGAACCGGCAGCGCATTACGGCGGCGATCAGCGAGATTTTGCAGGCAAGCGCCATGCCGATTGTTATGGGCGGGGACGACTCCGTTCCGATCCCGGTGTTTGAAGCCTATGCCGCGTTGCAGCCCTTATGGATCATACAGATCGATGCTCATATTGATTGGCGCAATGAGCGGAACGGGGAACGCATGGGCTGGAGCAGCACCATGCGCCGCGCCTCGGAAATGCCGTGGATTGAGGGCATCGTTCAAATCGGCATACGCGGTGTCGGCAGCGCTACGCCTTCCGATGTGAATGATGCCAAAGCTTGGGGCGCGCATATCATCACGGCGCGCGAAGTTCATGCAAAAGGCATCGCCCACGCTTTGCATACGATCCCTGCCGGGAGTAATTGCCTGATTTCCTTGGATTGCGACGGCCTTGACCCGTCCATCGTGCCGGCAGTCGCCGCGAAAGCGCCGGGCGGCCTTACTTATTTGCAGATTTTGGAGATATTTGACTTTGTGAAGAAGCACCACAAGCTTGTCGGCTTCAACCTCGTCGAGCTCGCGCCGCAATTTGACGTCGGAGGCATTTCTGCACTCACGGCGGCGCGCATCATTTGCGCTGCAATCCCAAAACTGTCGCCGCGCTCCAATAAATCGCAAGCTTAACGCTTCGGAAACCGATCATCTCAACGATGAGGACAGCCGGGCCAGCAACAGGGCCGGCGCTTTCCCGCTATAAGCTCCGTGTGCGTTCTCCCGATCCGGCGATTCCTCGTCTCCGTCTTTTTTGCCGACTCAATCCAGCAAATCCATTCATTGCGCGCGAGCGAGCTAATAGCCTCCCATGCGGCGAGCGCCTTCGGGTCAGATATCAGGCTATTCTGCAAATCGGTTGGCACTTTGTGCACCACACCGGAGGCAATTTCATTTTCGCTCATAGACTTAAAGCATTCGCCTCAAAACGACGCTGATCTAAGGCTGCTTCGCAAGCGCTTCGGCCATGCGCATCACGGCCCGCATCTGCGGTGCATCGCGTTCGAGAAATCTCGGTCCCGTATAGCCCCACCAGTCCCAGCAGCCTTTCGGATTGAGCGGACTACTGACGACTTGCGGAAATAGCAGCACGACACGGTTGCTTTCAGCCCAACGGGCGTAGCCGGAATTTTTAACGAAACGATCGCCGACTTCGGCAACGCCCTGACGGCAGCCGTGGAAAACAATATGAATATCGCATCCCGTCTGTGAGCGGCAGCTTTGCGGGATATAGGCGAGGCCCGTTTTGTCGAAAGTCGCTCCGTCCAAACCCTCAAGAAAGCGCTGCTGTTCGAAACGCAGGAAATTCTCCTCAGCAGGGGCTGACGGAGGATTGAGCGGCCCCAGAAGCGCTTCAAGGATCGCGCCTGCCTGATCATAGTCGCAATCATTGATGAATGGCGGCCCGGTTTCGCCGCAAGTCAGGCCCTGATCCTCGGTGAGGAAGGCATGGGCGGCGTTATCATTCTTGATGAAAACGACATTCGTCTCGGGAAGCCCTGCGGCAATGTAAAACGCATAAGCCTCTTCGACGACACCGCGCTGAACCGTATCGTCGCGGCTACTTGAGAAAAGATAGACCTTGTCGTCTTTCAAGGCGTCGACGGGGTCGATTTTGCTGGATGCAGCAACGTTTTTCGCATGGTTGAGGAGATCCCCCGCATCCGGTACGCTTGAGAAGAACCAGCCGTCTTCCATACATTTGTTCAAGGCACGCGTGAGGTTTAGCGCCAGAACCGCGGGCCAGTAAGGATTGAGTTCGCCGCCCGGCGTACGGGCGCATCCATAGGGACCTCCGGCCACAAGCGCGGCGCCCACGACCTCGCGGGAATAGGCGACCTGGAATTGGCCGGCCATATAGGCGCCGGATGACAGGCCCGAAACCGTGGTCTGGCTGAGATTGACGGTAAGTGGCGGAAGTCCCTCCGCGAATGATTGAGTGGATAACGAAATAAGGAGGGCGGCTCCGATCATGAGCCGCCGAGCAGTAGGAATCAAAGTGGCGCTGATATAACTAATTGAAAAGCCAGTCGAACAGACCGCGCGGCCGTCTGCGGCGTTCCCAGCCATAATCGTCATCATCATCGTCATACCACTCTCGCCGCTGCCGAGGGCGTGGCTCAGGTTTGGGTTTTGGCGGCGCCCGGAGTTCATGGGCGCTGATCACGCCTTCAGCATCGGTTACCACGACGCCGGTTTTCGACCAGTCCCATTTCGCTTCCGTGGTGCCCGTCAGAAAAGGCTCGATCGAGATCACGTTCTGTCTTCGAATATCAATTATAGCAACCAATTCGTAGCGGTCGCTTTCATTCGCACTATTAGGCAAACGGCCGGCGGCATAACGCAAGAGCCCGAAATTGCGCAAATTATCCGAAAGCGGCGTCCAATCGAGAATTGCCGGTGCGCCTTCACCGTGCATTTCTAATAGAACCTTTAGTTTGGGATAGGTTGAGTTGAGGGCGACATAACGGCCTTTGAATGGGCTGATGATCTCCCATCCCTTCACGGCCTCCGCAATCGGTTGTGTAAGCTGCCCGTCTTCGCCGGCGAGATCTTTCAAAGCCTCGGCAGCGCCTTCAATGAACGGATCATAATCGAGCGCTTGCCTGTAGGCGGCAATCGCTGCGTCCTTATTGTCCTGTGCCTCGGCGATCTTGGCGCGAATAACGAAAACTTCCGCATAATTCGACATGAGCTCGGCGGCTTTGGTCAAATCGGTTTCCGCCAGCTCAAAATCATTCAGCTGGTAATAGGTTTCCCCTCGGCGGTAATAGGCTTCGGCAAGTTTAGGGTCGAGCAGGATGGCCTGATTGAGATCCTGAAGCGCATCGTCGTAGCGTTTGCGGTCAATCTGGGTTGCGCCCCGTCCGACATAGGCTTGCGCATTTTGCGGATCGAGTTCGATGGCCTTCGTGAAGTCCTTAAGGGCCGAATTTTTCTTGCCCTGCTTCAGGTAGACCTGACCGCGCCCCAAATAAAGATCCGCATCCTCTGGAGAAAGGTTGATCAGCTTTTCATAATCGCCTAAAGCGTCATCTTCCCTTTCCAGACGTTGGTAAATGACTGCACGGTTGCGATAAGCTGCAGCATATTTGCCATTCAGCGATATGGCGCGCGTAATGTAGCGAAGCCCTGAATAAGGACGTCCCAGAAGCTCCTGCACCTGGGCCCGGCCATTATAAGGTACGGCATTTGCGGGCATAAGCTGGATGGCTTTGCGGTAATCCTTTAGCGCTTGCTCATGCTGGCCAAGCTGAAAATGCGTATTTCCGCGGTTATTATAGGCCGCTCCATAAGCGGGAGCGAGCGAGATGGCGCGGTTGAGGTCGGACAGGGCTTCCTGATAACGTCCCAGATCGATAAGGACATTGGCACGGTTATTATGGGTGGCGGCTGAACCATCATAAAGTTCAATAGCGCGGTTGAAATCTTTCAGGGCTTCCTCGTGTTGCGCAAGCCGCCAATGCGCAACACCGCGATCGCTGTGGATGCGAGCAAGGCGATTAGAGGGCAAATCCGGCTCGTTTAACGCTTTGCCGAACGAGATCACGGCCTGGTCATATTTGCCGCGCAAAAGCGCCGCCGTGCCTTCCTGAATACGGACAAGCGCGGTATCCGTTGCGGCGTAAAGGGGTTGCATAGCCGCAACGAAAAAACATGCAATGAGTAAGGATCGCAGCATCTTGCTAATTACCCGTATGCGCATTTCTCGCATATTGTCTATAGTGCTAAAATATTTCGTAGCTCTGAATTTGCGCATTCAATATGTTCTGGAAAGACCGTGCGCTAATCATAAGTCCAAGTCAATTCATTGATCGGACGCAAAATTAAGGTTTCACAAATCCGCCTTCTTTGAGGAAAAGGCGGGGTGGGGGTATCAGCGTTGATACGAATTTTTGGCGCCGCGCTGTTGTGTTTGCTCCTATGTTTCAGGAGTGACGCGCAGGCCCAAAACACCAATGACGGTGGGGACCTGAATTGGCCGGAGGTGCCGGAGATCAGCGGTCCACCGCCTGACGGTACCTGGATGCGGTCGCGGCGTGGGCGTGTGCTGAGGTCATGGCCGGGAACCGATGTGCCGCCGGGCGTTACGCCTCCACCAGCCCCCAACGCCAGCGTTGCATCACCGTCGCCGCAAAGCCGACCTGCGGCCGAGAGGCAGCCTACCGCAGAGAGGCAGCCGTCCCCCTCTCGGGTGAAAAAAAGAAGATATCGCTCGCGCGCATCGAAACCGATCCCGTCACTTCCTGAGCGCAATTTGGGATTTGAGGGCATTTCGCATTCGGAAACAGCAGAAACCGTGAGTCCGGGAGAGCCCGAGGAGGATACTGATACGGCTGCCTCCGTGAATGAGCCCTTATCGGATGCTTCGGAGAATGATGCCGAAGCGGCTGTCGTCACGAGTGAGCCTAAGCCAATTGTGCCCGAAGCCGGGGACATAGCGGATTTTGCCGAGGCTGATACGGCCATCGATACCGAGACAGAAGCTGCCGATGTCGAGGGCGAAGCGGCGTCAAGCAGTTCGGAAACGGCTGATGCAGTAAGTCCCGATGAGCCCGCCAATAATGCTGATACGGCCACGAATGAGGCGGCTTTGAACGCATCGAAGAATGATGCCTAAGCGGCTGCCGTCACGAGTGAGCCTGAGCCAATTTCGCCCGAAGCCGGTGACATAGCGGATTTTGCCG
>CAZMAC010000127.1:0-8020 GCA_964564085.1 uncultured Hyphomicrobiaceae bacterium | reverse complement strand
AGCTTGGAGAGACAGGCCTCGCAGACGGCGACCGCGCATTTAATCTCACCTGGCATGACTGGCTCAATCTCGACAGCTTGCTGAGTATCAGTGAAGTGATCACTCAAGCTGCAGTCGTGCGCGAGGACAGCCGCGGCGCCCATTTCCGGGAGGACTTCCCCGAAATGGGCGATCTCGAAAGCACAAGCTATACGCAGGTGCGCAAAGAGGGGGATGACCTCAAGGTCGAAATGATCCCGGTGACATTCGACATTGTGCGGCCAGGCGAGTCTCTTGTCGATGTAGACGGACAGCCTCTTATGCGACGGACAGCGGCGGAATAGGAGAGCAGCATGATCGCAAATGAAACGATCGAAACGGCCGCCTATGAAATCATGAAGAAGGCCGCCATCGACATTCCACAGGACTATTTGAGTGGCATCAAGGGCATGATCGACCTGGAAAAAGGCGACCTGTCATCCTTTGTGCTGAAATCCATGGTCGATAATTGGGAAGCCGCAACCGAAGATCGGCGTCCGATGTGCGCCGATACCGGCCTGCCGCGCTATTATGTGAAAGTCGGCGACAACGCAAAGTTCAGCGGTGGTTTCACCGGCTTCGAACGTGCACTCCGCAGCGCCACGGCACGTGCGACACAGGATGTGCCGCTGCGCCCGAACCGGGTCCATCCGCTTTGGCGCACGGAACACAACAATAATGTCGGCGTAAATGCGCCCGAAGTCGAATGGAGCTTTGAACCGGATGCGGATTGGATTGATATTACAACCGTCCATAAAGGCGGCCTGTTCGGCACGGACTACCGCATGCTGTTTCCGGGCGATGGAATTGACGGCATCAAGCGCTTCTTCCTCGATACGCTGATCGCCTTTGGCAAGCGCGGCCTTGCCTGCCAGCCTGCCATTGTCGGCGTCGGGCTTGGCGGCTCGAAAGACACCTGCATGCAGCTCGGCAAACAGGCTGCTTGCTTGAGACCCGTCGGCAACAAGAACTCCGATCCAAAAATCGCCGCCCTCGAAGCTGAACTCATGGAGCTGGGAAACAAGATCGGCATGGGACCTATGGGTTTCGTCGGCTCCTCCATGGTCGTCGATTGCCATATCGAGATCGGCTACACCCATACGGGCGGTATGCCAATGAGCGTGCACACTTTCTGCTTGTCTTCGCGGCGCGCTACGGCACGCATTCTTGCTAATGGATCGATCGAATACCGCACCGATCCAAAATGGTTCACCCCTTATATGCGACGGGACACAGTCGAATGGCCGAGCAACAAACAGCGCTTAAACAAGTCCGCATAAATATTCCGGCGTCTCCGGAGGACATTACGGCTCTTGAGCTGGGGAACATTGTTTTCCTCGACGGTGTCGTCTACACAGCGCGCGAGGGCGCTTACAAGAAGGTGATCGATGAAGGCGATCCATTGCCGGAAGGAGTGACGGATCTCAGTAATGTCAATTTCCATTGCTCGCCCGCAGCTGCGCCCAAGCCCAATGGAGGCTATACGATTGGCGGCGTAACGGCCACGGCCAGTTTCCGCTTCTCGAAATGGATGACGCGGTGGCTGGATCTGACGAATACGAAGATCGTCATCGGCAAAGGCGGCATGTCGCGCGAGGATTACAAAACCGTTCTGGCGCCGCGCGGGGCAATTTATCTGACGACGGTCGGTTACGGCACTGGCGCACTGCTCGGCCGCGGTGTAAAGAGTGTCCGCGCCGTTCATTGGCTCGACGAGCTTGGCATCGCCCAGGCCATGTGGCTGTTTGAGGTGGAGAATTTCGGGCCGTTTATCGTCGATAGCGATTTGCAGGGCAACTCTCTTTTGGCTGATCATGGCGATACGGTCAATGAAAGGCTGGACAAGCTTTATGAGGGATTGAAGCCGCCTGCACTGCACCGTTTTGGCGAAACAGATGACCGCAAGGATGAAGTCCTGTGACCGCCCCCGGAGACAAGCTGCGTAACGATTTGCTTTACCGCTTCGGCGATGACGTAGATACTCTCTGTACGGATATACATGGCCAGACATCCGAATTTTGGACACAGCTCGCGGCACGCGGCTCCTGCCGGCATTTTCGCGACGAACCGGTCGCTACGGAGCTGATCGAAACATTGTGCGCACTCGCCCTTGCCTCCCCGACCAAAAGCGATTTGCAGCAGCGCGACCTTATCATTATCGATGATCTAGCGATCCGTAAACAGATCGATGAGCTTCTGACAACGGGGCCTCTCGCCCAAGGATGGGTCTCCGGCGCGCCGTCCATGCTGATCTTCTGCGGCAATAACCGCCGCCAGCGTCAGATCCATGAATGGCGCGGCAAGCCCTTTGCAAACGATCATCTGGACGCCTTTTTCAACGCCTCGATCGATGCCGGAATCGCGCTTGCAACATTTATACTCGCCGCCGAAGCAGGCGGTCTGGGTTGCGCACCGATCAGCGCCGTCCGCAATCATGCCGAAACGATCAGCAGGCTGCTCAACTTGCCGGATCATATTTTCCCTGTCGCCGGGCTTGGCCTCGGCTGGCCGGCCTTCCCCAAACCACGCATTTCTATGCGCCTGCCGCTTTCCGCCACCGTGCACCGAAATCAATTCAGCGAAACCGGCATCCAAGAAAAAATCGACGCTTATGACCGCTCCCGCGCTGAAGCTCAACCGTACACGAAACAGCGCGCCATAGACCGCTTTGACGAGGCCGAATTCTACGGCTGGTCCGAGGACAAGGCGCGCCAATATGCGGGCGAGGAACGCGCCGATTGGGGCGCCTATGTGCGAAGGCAAGGCTTTTGCCTGGATTGAGAACGAAAAATAGTGAATTGGGGAGAACGGAAGAATGTCCGAGGGAACACCTTGGGAAGCAATCCACAGCGGCGTCATCAAACACGCGATCGCGCCGGACCTGCTTGGTTCCGCGGAGCTGACGCCGTCCGGATCATTCGAAGCTGGATCATATGCATCCTTCACACTGACCTACACAGCAGGCGTTTACGGCATCGACGACTCCGGCGCGCTCCGCATCTGTTTCCGCTTCGCCTCCGACCAATCCAACCCGCAATTCACGGATCCCAAAGCCCCGAATTACTGTACCGTCGAAGCCTCCAACGGCGCCGTGCTCGACTATCGCTTCGACCCAAAAGCCAACGTCCGCCCTTGGGACCGCACACTCTATATCAAAGTTGTCAAAGGCTATCTGAGCGAAGGCGACCACATCACCGTGCGCTTCGGCGTGACCGACAGCGGATCGCGCGGCATGCGGCTGCAGACCTTTTGCGAGGATACCTACGAATTCCGCGTGCTCGTCGATCCGATCGCAACATTCAATTTCCAACCTCTACCGGTACAGCCGAAAATCGCGCTGGTCCCCGGTCCGCCGGAGCGCTTTGTCGCTGTGCTTCCGACGCTCCGGCCGGTCGACGAGACCTTTTCGCTGAAGCTCAAAGGCGAGGACCGCTGGGGCAATCCCTCCGACCGCTGCAATCGGACCTTCACCCTGCGTGCGAGCAAGCCGATTGCCGGACTACCGGGAACCTTTACGCTCACATCCGGGCAGCGGGCTTTCACGATTGAAGGTCTGTCCGCCAATGCCGAAGGCGATTACGAGATTGAGCTCATCGGCAGCGACGGACAAACCGCTGCAAAAAGTAATCCGCTCAGGATCGTCCGTGAAACACCTTTTCTTCATTATTGGGGAGATCTGCATGGGCAGTCGGAGGAAACCATCGGCACCGGCAGCGCCCGGCAGTATTTCGCCTTCGCCCGTGATCTGGCCTTTGTCGATGCGACCGGCCATCAGGGGAACGACTTTCAAATTACCGGCGAATTCTGGGATGAGCTGAACCGGCTGACGTCCGAATTTGACGAACCGGGCCGCTTTGTCGCCCTGCCCGGCTATGAATGGTCCGGTAATACGGCGCTTGGCGGCGACCGCAATGTCTTTTTCCCGAATGAAGGCCGGACAATCCGGCGCTCCTCCCATGCGCTGATCAAGGATCAGTCCGATATTGAGACAGACTGCGTGACGGCGGGCAAGCTGTTCAAGGCGTTGGCCACGAATGAGGAATGGGACGTGGTCTGCTTTGCCCATTGCGGTGGGCGCTATGCCGACATCAAGCTCGCTCATGACGGACGTTTTGAGCGCTCGGTCGAGGTGCATTCCTCCTGGGGCAGCTTCGAGTGGCTGGTCCATGACGCCTTCGAGATGGGCTACCGCGTCGGCATTGTCGCCAATTCCGACGGCCATAAGGGCCGGCCCGGCGCAAGCTATCCCGGAGCGGGCAAGTTCGGCGCAATTGGCGGCCTGACCTGCTATCTCATGCCTGAGCTGAGCCGCCCTGCCCTGCTCGACTGTCTGCGCAAACGCCGCCATTACGGGACAACCGGCGGCCCAACGGGACGCATGCTGATCGACCTGCAGGCACGGTTTGAACGCGAAGGTCAGCTCCATCACGATGATCCGGCGCTGTTTCCGCCAAACCCGATGCCAGCCAACACGGCGCTGATGGGCGATATTGTACATCTGCCGGAAGGCGGCGTCGAGCTCAGCACCGAGATCGTTGCGGCAGCTCCGATTGAGCGTGTCGATCTGTTCAACGGTCTCGACCACATCGAAACGATCCGCCCTTACAGCAGAGACGATCTCGGAAGCCGTATCCGCGTGATCTGGGAAGGCGCAGAATATCGCGGACGCTTCCGTCAAGTCATCTGGGACGGCACCGCGCAATTTACCGGCGCAACGATCCGCAATGCGCGCCAGATCAATTTTCTCAATCGCGACAAGACTTTAGAGCAGATCGACGGCCATACGCTGAGATGGCAGGCATTGACGACGGGCAATCTCGGCGGCTTTGAAGCCGTCCTCGATCCTGACACAGACGGTCGTCTGAAACTTACAACGCCGCTGATCGAATGCGATCTTCCGCTGACGGAGATTGGCTATGAGGACCGCATCTTCGACGATAGCGGTGTTCTCCCCCGCTTTATCCGTGTCGTGCGGATGCCAGACAACAATCCGCACAAATCTTTCCAATTCTCGCGGAAAGTCGCGCTGAGATCCTCCGGCGATAATCCGCTTTACATCCGCATCTCTCTCGAAGACGGAACGCGTGCCTGGACCAGCCCGATCTATATCTACCGTTGATCATCTTTCAAAGAGCACCGCGAGCCCTTGCCAAAGCCAGGAGCCACTCCGCCTTTAGAGCATTTTCAGGAAAAGTGGGAACCGGTTTTCCGTCCGAAAATGCAACAAAACAATAAAGTTAGAGCGTGTTCATGACTCTGGCTAAACTGAACACGCTCTAGCAGGAGGCCTGCAAAACCACGGCGCCGGCCAGCCGCGAAAAATTATAGGACGCCTTGGAAAAGGTAACGCCACCAATGAGGAACTTACCGATCGTTGGCGTGAATTTATAATTCGTCTCCGCAACGATGATCGGTTTACCCTGCCCGGCGAGGCTCTTCGGCAGCACAAAGGCCGTGCCTGTTGGCGCGGGGGAAAGCGTTCCCGATGCAAAACTCCATTGCACCGTCGACTTCCCGCTCACACTGGTAATTCGCAGCCCAAGGAGCGCAGACGGATAAGGTTCCAAAATTGTTTTGCCGATGGCGGAAATATCTTGCAGCTCCGATTGGGTCACGCAGCCCGCGCGCGCGACGAGGTCGGCCGCCGTGCTGGCGACCTGGCCCATCTTGCGTTTGGCGGTAAAGGCCTGACCAAATTCAACGGTCGCAAGCAGAAGCATCACGATGACCGGCATAACGAGTGCGGCCTCGATCAGGACTGAGCCTTTATTATCATTGACGAATTTCATAAAATGCTCCGTGTTCGCCTTACGGAAAAGGTTCTGTTTCAAAAACAGCAGCGGACTGAACGAGATAGTTTCCATTGGCGAGGTTGCTTAACAGCGCAAACGAGCTGGGGCCGATCAAGGACCATTCGTAAAAGCTGGTAACAAGCACGACCTGCGAGGGCCCCGCCGCCTGATAAGGAAAATTTTTCCTCAGATTGCCTTTTTTGTTTGTGGGCGTCGGCCCCTTGACCGAAGAAAAATTGGCAAAGGATTGCACGCTGAGCCGCAGTTTGGTTGCGCAATTGGTCAGCACGATCGCCTTGTCGCAGACCCGCGCAACCATTTGATCCTGGGTTAGGCTTGCCTGTTGGGCCTGGCCTGTCCGAACAAGGCGGGCCGCGCCCGTTGTCAGATTATCGAGCTCGTAATTACCCCAGAAGATAAGGCCGACCTCCAGAATGCCGAAAGCCAGGATGAAAAAGGGCAAAGCGATAAGACCGAACTCGATCGCTGAGTTGCCTTGCCGGTCACGGACAAGTCTGAAGAGGCGGTGGCGGCGATTCTGCGGACTGATCATCTTTGGGCGCTCATAACTGATATCCCGATCCTGCCGCCCGAATATATTTAATGCGACTATAAGGTGTAATTTTAGTCAACGTAGGCAAGCAAGCCTGTCCTTTCTCGACTCTTACCCCCTAATTCATGCACTTTCTTAAGTTTTTACATTAAGTTAGGAAGATAATTTCACGAATTATTTCCCTCAATCGGGTACAACCTTAAGGATAATGTAGGCTCGCAATAGAGCGAACAAGGACTGATGATGGTCCGCAGTTTTTTAGGCAAATTTCGACGGATTTGCGCCGACACAAAAGGCGTGGTGGCTTATCTTACCGCCGCTTTTTTTGTGGTCTTCATATCGCTTGCAGGCGTTGCAGTCGATGTCGGTCAGCTTTTGGCGGCAAAATATCAACTCGCGGCAGCCATCGACGCGGCGGCCCTCAATGTCGCTGCCACCCCCGGCTTGACGCCCGCCCAGGCGCGCGCTCAGGCACAGGCCTTTGTTGACGCGAATTTCACCTCGCAAAGCAAGGCGCGCTTGTCCGGGTTTTCCCTTCAGCTTAACGCCACCACTGTCGGCATCACAGCAACGGCAACGATTAACACGGCTCTTGTAAAAGTCATTGGTTATCCGACGCTCTCCACCACGGTCAGCAATCAGGTGGCATACGCACAAAACAATCTTGAGGTCGCGCTCGTCCTAGATAATACGGGCTCCATGGCCCAGAAAGCAGGCAGTACAACGAAAATCAAAGGACTGATTACAGCGGCGACCGAGCTGACCAATATTCTATTCGGGAAGGATGCGACATCGCGCCATGTCAAAATCGGTGTCGCCCCTTTTGCCGCTGCGGTTAACGTCGGGAAGAGCTTTGCCGGTGCGCCATGGATGGATGGGGGCGGCGCGGGTTCGCTGACGCGCGAGAATTTGGACGTTCCAGGTGGACAGGGGCTTTTTTACCTTTTCGATCAGCTTAGGAATAAATCCTGGGCCGGGTGCGTCCGCCAACGCGCCGAACCTTACGACCTTCAGGATGTCGCGCCCGACCCCTCCATTCCCGATACTCTGTTTACACCTTATTTCGCGCCTGATGAGCCTGATTGCTGCACGACGCCGAACAATGTTTATAGCTGGCGCTTTTCAAATAATTACCTGGCTGACGGACCATGCTATGGCGTAAATACCACCAAGGCGCAGAAAGCCAACCAGCGTTGTGTTGCAAAATATTCCGGTACGAATGCAAGCGGAGCTGGACCCAACGTATATTGCCCGAAAAAACAGCTCTTGCCGCTGACCAACGTCAAGCAGGCCATTCTTAACGAAATTGCAGGGATGAGCCCTTCCGGTAATACGGTGGTGCCTGCGGGGCTGATGTGGGGGTGGCATTTATTGTCGCCAAATGGTCCGCTTGCGGATGGCACGCCCTATGCGAACGCTTCAACGATCAAAGCCATCATCCTCGTGACAGACGGTGAAAATGACGTCAGCGGCGAACGCAACGGCTTTAATCGATCCATATTCAATGCCTATGGCTATGGGAGCGGCCCGCATCTGACGCTCGAAAATTCTCCCACTTCACGGCCTCAGCCTGAATATAATCTCGACGTCAAACTCCTGAAACTATGCGATAATATCAAGGCCGACAGATATCCGAACGCAAAGCCGCGAAAAATCC
>CAZMAC010000126.1:0-8038 GCA_964564085.1 uncultured Hyphomicrobiaceae bacterium | reverse complement strand
CTGAGCACAGTGTTTATTTTTGGCGTTTCATCGGCCGCGAGCGCTGCTGACATATATACCGATGAAGGGAGCTACAAAGACGCGCCCGTCGCTTATGTACCACCGCTTTCGTGGGGCGGTTTTTATTTCGGCATCCATGCTGGAGCCGGTTTTGGTGACGACACCATTGTCGAAGTAATTGATAATGATGACGATGGTGATGATCTGATTTTTACCGAAGATGACGACACGTTCTTTCTCGGAGGCGTGCATGCCGGTTACAACTGGCAAAAGCACGGCCCATGGGTCTTCGGCATTGAAGGCGATGTCAGCTTCGGCGACGACATCGACTATCTTGCAAGCATCCGAGGCCGGATCGGTTATGGCGCCGATAATGTTCTGATTTATGCCACAGGCGGTGGCGCCATTCTCGGTATCGAAGACGATCTGCTTGGGGATGATGATCTGACGGGTTGGGTCGCCGGCGGCGGTATCGAGTATAAAATTACGCATAGCGCCAGCTTCGGCCTCGAAGGTCTTTATTATTCCTTCGATGAAGATGACAATTTAATTGGTGACGACGAGGAAGATTTCTGGGTCGTCCGCGCGCGTTTGAACTACCACCTTAATTCCGCATATCCGGACGCTCTGAAGTAAAATTTCAGGCAGAGTCATTGAAAAACGCGGTGCGGTTTGCGCTGCGTTTTTTGTTGCAGCGTGATAAAGCGCTCTATTTGCGGGCTGACTTTTTTCGCGCCTCTTTTCTCGCCAGCCGTTTTTTAGCCAGCGCCAGCCATTTCCGGCAGCTCGCCCGCTTCAGATTGCATCTCACCCTGATTTTCGGATGGACCGCTTTTCCCCTGCCCATCGCGAAAACCGGCAAGGGTTTCAGACCAGCGGCCTCACGCTTTGCTCGTTCAATCAGCTGCTCAGCGCTCATACCGTTGAGAAACGGATTGGCTACGATGGCCGAATTGCTGAGCAGAGATGAGACCGGCGTCTTCGGCTTGGCGGAAATCACGATTTTGGCCCCGGTCGGCCCGAGAAAAAACGCAAGGCGCAGAAATCCGGGCTCAGGCGCAATGCCGCGCTCGTCGAGGAACGCGGCGTTCTCCCGCGTGTAGGCCAGCGCGACATCGCGCGAAACCTTCAGATTGACCCGCATTTGCAGGATCTCGGCATAGGATTTGTCTTCCGCCAATGTGGGGAAATAGCGCGTGACAAGGTCGTAAAATGTGCTGTCGATAAATTGGAACGGCCCCAGTGCGGATGAGCGAGGATTTTTCGCATGCAGTCGGCCACCTGATTCCGCCATCATGAGCCGGTCGAGAAAAAGGGTTTCGGTCTTGGTCGGCTTGAACCCTTTAGGCGGCTTTTCCGCCGCTAGCGCTGAAAGGGGAGAAAGGCAAATCGCGGCCAGCAGAATGAATGCAGTAGCCAATCTAAGCGCCGGGAACGGGAATATGAACAGAGAGGACATTAAAGAGAAGGGTCTGAACGGATGATCTGGCACTGTGAAAGAAGCCTTGCTAAGCAAACCGGATGTGTCACAAGCAAATGAGACGCTTTATCTATTTATTATTTGCAAATCTGTGTCCATTTCGAGGTTGTTATCAGGGTTAAAGGGTGGCAGTTCGACGCTGATCCGCGCGCCTCTCCCGTCGGCATCGCTTATGCTCAACCTTCCACCGTGCGTTTCCGCAATTCTCTTGGCAATCGCCAGACCGAGCCCTGCCCCGCCGGTTTTGCGGCTCCGCGATCCCTCCAGCCGCACGAATGGCTGCGTGACATGATCTCGAAAATCTTTTGGTATGCCCGGACCGTTATCTTCCAGAATGACGCGCAGCACCCTCCCCGAGCAGGCCAGAGAAATCCGCGCCTCACCGCCATAAGTGACGGCATTGTCGATCAGATTCGCAAAGAGCCGGCGCAACGCCACGGGATCGCCCAGAACAGGCGGCGTTTCGGCCTGGCACTTAGTCGAAAAGCTTATAGCCGCGCCCTGCGCCCGCCGATCTTCGACCTCATCGCCAATGAGCCTCGCAATATCGACCAGTTCCTCATTCTCCGGGCTTGGCTCATCCCGGACGATGAATAGCGCATCGTCCAAAAGGCTGATCATATCCTCAATATCGCGAATGGCCCGCGCGCGCTCGGTCTCATCGGGGATCGTCTCGGCCCGCAGCCGCAACCGCGTCGCATAGGTGCGCACATCGTGCGAAAAGCCGGCAATCATCACCATGCGTTCTTTGACGAGCGAGGCAATGCGCTCCTGCATGCGGTTAAAGGCCGATATAACAGCGCGGATCTCGGGCGCGCTCGCAGGAAAATCGGCAACGGCTTTCGGGTGGTTCAGATCGATCCTGTCGGCGGCCTGCGCGAGTTGGCGCAAAGGCCTGGCTTCCCGCCGGATAATCAATATCGCAAGAAGCGCGACGGTGAAACCGGCCACGCCCGCCCAGAAACCTGGCGGGAAACCGAAAATATTGACCAGCAGCGGCCCGCCGGTCTCGATGACAAGATTTTCTCCGGTTTTCAGGCCCACAATTACAGTTGCCGTCGAAGGCGATTGAAACGGCACGATTCGTGACAGAAATCCTGACTCCTCTCTTTGCACCAGAACAGTCACCTGACGGTCTTGAAGCGCCGATAGATAACGCCGCAAAAGGCTCTCAACCATTGGGGAGGAGCGCCAGCTTTCCACCGGCGGCCCCGGCGCCGTCTGTTCTAGGCGGACCTGCATTTGAGCGCTATTGACCGCACGCAGAATATCGGTGCGGTATTCGGGCGGGCTTTTCTCAACCAAATCCACCATCGCCAGCACCTGATCGGGAAGCGGCGCTTTAAAACCTGATCCGGTGACGCTGTCGCGCTGGATGAAATACCCCATGACCACAAGGACCTGGATGCAAACCAGACTGAAGATGAGAATGATTGCCATACGCGCGACGAAACTGAGACGGAAAATGCGCATCATGGGCCGGACGTTTTCACTGACGGCACAAACAGATAGCCGTTATTACGTATGGTCGTGATAAATCTGGCCTCAGGGGCTGCGGCTTCGATTTTCTTACGCAGCCGCGAGACGGCCATGTCGATGGTGCGGTCGAAAGGATCGGCATCGCGTCCCCGCGTCCAGTCGAGAAGCTGATCGCGCGTCAGGACGCGGCGCGGGCGCTGCACGAAGCAGGCCAGCAGGTCGAACTCGGCGCTCGTCAGCTGGATCGCGGCTCCGTCCGGGCCGGTCAGGCTCCGCGCATCCAGATCCATGACAAGACCCTCAAAGCTATAACAGCGATTGCCGTTTGACTGTTTTTCACCCCGTGTCCGCCTCAATATGGCGCGGACCCTGGCCAGCAATTCGCGCGGATTGAAAGGTTTCGTCAGATAATCGTCGGCCCCCAGCTCAAGACCAAGCACGCGGTCGATATCGTCGCTCTTGGCGGTCAGCATGAGAATCGGCATCGTATCGCTGACGCGCAGCTTTCGGCAGATCGTGAGGCCATCTTCTCCCGGAAGCATCAAATCGAGGATAATGAGATCGGGAACAAACCGCGCCATGATCGCCTGCATTGCCTCGGCATCGCTTACGGCCTCGACAGTAAAGCCCTCGCGCGCCAGCAGATTTTTGACGAGCCGTGCAATCTCATCGTCATCTTCGACGATCAAAATCTGTGAACCGGGCAATGACATGCCCTTCACGATAGGCGGCGCACCCGGAAAAGCAAGACTATCGAGCCCGCTGTTACAATCCGTTACAGCCAAGAAAATAAAAGATAAAAAACGTTTCTCTCAGCACAAATCCCAGCAAAGCTTCAGCGGCAATCTTCTTCCCATCGACGTTATGACTTAAACCGATGAAGGAGAAACTGATGAAAACAACTCTTGCAATTGCGACGGCCGCATTTTGTGCACTGACATTTGCTGCCACCAATGCGAGCGCCGGAGAAGCCGGAGGGACCTTTACAGGCCCCTTGGGCGGCCAATGGGATGTGCACAAGGAACGCCACTGTTCCGACGGAAGTTGCACTTACAGGCGCTCGGTCACCGGGCCTTGGGGCAATACGCGGACGCGCGAAGGCACGATTAGGGATACAGGCGACGGCTGGGAGCGCAGAGGCACCATTAGGCGCCGAGACGGTGGCACCGTGACCTATGGCGGGTCCGGCCGTTGCTATGACGGAAAATGCGAATATGAAGGCGGGCGCGATGGCCCGCATGGAAAAACAAGATGGTCTGGAGAGTTTGATCGTTACTAAGCCGAATCGAATTCCCTCTCGATTCGACGACGGCCCAAGCTTTGGAACCCCTCTCCCAAAGCTTGGGTTTTCGATTCCTGCCAGGACGTCTTCCTTAGACCCCGCCCGATGCCGGTTCGTAAACAATTTGTCAGCGAGCCAAACATTATGTCATCTCCTTTATCCGTCTTAGAGCGATTACATAGAGGCTTTATTGGACGGGTGTAGAGCCCTTGATCAACCGACGTTTGATCGAAATTGATTGAACGCTGCCCAAGTTGATCTATTTCAAAGAGTTAGAGCAACTATCCGCGTCCGATTGGACGCGCGTTGCTCCAAGAACAGTGGAAGGAGAAGCAGCACATGATTTGGGAGGCAATTTCCTGGGAGGTTCCGGTCGGCATCTTACTCCTGGCTATTGGCGGCGACATGCTGGTGCGCGGTGCCGTCCAGATTGCCCGAATTCTGAGCGTATCCAAGCTGCTCATCGGCATAACGCTTGTTGGCTTTGGCACCTCAATGCCGGAACTCGTAACGAGCGTTCGCGCCGCGCTTCTCGACTCCCCCGGCATCGCAATCGGTAATGTGATCGGCAGCAATACGTCGAATATTCTTCTGGTCCTAGGCACAGCGGCTTTGATCTACCCGGTCGCGACGCCGCGCGCATCGGTCATGCGGAACGGGTTTGCGGTCTTTGTCGCAACGGCGGTTTGCATTGGTGTGGTCATTGTCGGCTATCTTGACCGGCGTGTCGGCGGCGTACTCGTCGCCCTGCTCTTGTTGTATTTTCTTTACAGCTATTTTTATGAACGCCGCGCATTCTCGGCGCAAATGGCCAGTGAAGCTGACGATCTCGGCAAGCGACCAATGAGCGCCTGGAAGGCTGCGGCGCTTGCCATTCTCGGGACGATATTCATCATTCTCGGCGCACGCTGGCTGGTCGATGGTGCAATCGATATTGCACGGGCCTATCAGGTTTCTGAGACGATTATCGGCTTAACGCTCGTTGCCATCGGCACATCTTTGCCTGAGCTGATCACGTCGGTCATGGCTGCGCTCCGCAAGGAAACGGCGATTGCCTTGGGTAATGTTCTTGGCAGCAATATCCAGAATATTCTGGGCATTCTCGGGGTAACGGCAATTATTAAACCGATCCCGGTGCCGCCTGAGATTATTTATCTGGATATTTGGGTTATGGCAGGCGCGACGCTGGCGCTTCTCATCTTCGCGGTGAAAGGCCCGCAACTGGGCCGTGGCCAGGGCTTTTTGCTGGTTCTGGCTTATGCCGGCTATATCAGCTATCTGGCTTATCTTGCACTTGGCCGGGTCTGATTTCGGCACAGCCATAACCAAAAGCGGCCGACGGCGCGGCAAAGTCTGACATCGCTCAATGACGGGAACATTCAAAGCTGCGAGGAATCAAGCCAGACGGGGTGGGCGTCCTTATTTCGTGGTTATAGCCAGACAAAAGGAGATGCCGATGAAAGAGATCAGTATAGAAGCTGGCGGCTGGGTCGTCGTCTGTGATGGACGCAAGGCGCTTATTCTGGAAAACCAGGGCGATGCAAAGTTTCCCAATCTGAGAATGCGGGAAACGCATGAGCATGACGACGCCAAGACCAGCGAACAGGGCACTGACCGCCCCGGCCGGGTTCATGACTCAACGACCCCAGGCCGAAGCGCCGTTGAACAGACCGATTGGCACGACCTGGCAGAACGGGAATTTCTTCAGAAAATCTCCCACCTGCTCGATGAGGCGATCCGCAAGCGAAGGACGACGGCGTTGGTCATCGTTGCTGCCCCGCGTGCGCTTGGCGTTCTGCGTCCTGCTTACAGCCATGCCGTGAAGGACGCGCTCAAGGCCGAAATCGACAAGGATATGGTCAATATGCCGGTCTACGAAATCGAGAAACGGTTGACGGAATCGGGTTGATAATAGGCGCTTGTTAATCGTCCAATACTTCATGTGGGCTTCCGTCCTGTTAGCCCGATTACCGCCGACATGCCGTCATGACCGTGGCCTTCGGACAGCTCGAGCTCTTCCTCGACAATGCTGAGATCCCTGAAATCGTTGAACATGCTCTCCAGCATCTCAAACGTATAAAGCTGGTCGGTCTGCTTCGGCCCGCCCGTGCCATATTGCAATTGTTTCGGCGTATAGCCGCGAATGATCAAGAGGCCGCCGGGCTTGAGCGTCCTGCGCATACCCGCCCATTTCACCCCACGCTTGGGCGGCGTGCTGAACTGGGTGAAAATTTCGACGACCACATCGAACGTATTTCTGGGATAGTCCCAGTCATGCACATCCGTCTCGGTGAAATTGACGCTCACCTTGTGTTCCGCCGCCAGCTGCCGCGCTTTCTCAATCGCAGCCGGTGCGAATTCCGTGGCAGTGACATCAAGGCCCTGCAGCGCGAGGAAGACGCTGTTGCGTCCTTCGCCGTCTGCCACTGCGAGCGCTTTCCCCTCGCGCGGCAACAGATCCTTGCAGCGCACGAGAAATTCATTCGGCGCTTTGCCAAAGACAAAGTCCGGCGTCGAAAAACGCTCCTGCCAGCGATTGAAATCCGATGAGGTCGTCATGCGTTGTTCATGTCACCTTTTGCGACTTCCCCGAAATCTCTCTCAATTATCTGCCAAAATATACCTTTTCGCCAGTCACCGGGTTCATGCCCCAACTCGGCCCCTCATCATCATCGAGCTCATCGGGATCCGGATATTGTGGAGGCGCTTCGCCCTTTGAGGCAACGATACGCGGATATTTCGTCTTTGCGGCCTTGTTTCCCTGATCCTTCAATGTGACGCGAAAGAGCCATTCATCGCCATAGTCGAAGAGGAAAATCATCTTATTTCCGATGGCCGGAAAGGCTTGGCCAATTTTCGTCTTCTTGACGCCGAGCACGCCAGGCTCAGCATCGCCTAGATCGGCGAACAATTCGTATCTGGTATCCGCGCTGTATACATCCTCGGGCCGCAGGGCATTATAGAAGCCGAACGCATGATCGAGGTCGAAACCGAATGCTGCAATGATCGCCTCGGCAAGCTTGTAGAGGGATTGGGAAGCCCCGATCTCGATGTCGCGGTAGATTGACTTTTCATATTCAAGCGCGGCGCGCAGGATCAGTGTGTCGTTCATTGGCATGTTGGACGCTCCGGCAAATGATTGACGCAAGATGTTAAGGTAACCGGAGTCGAGATGCGCAGAAACAGCCCTTTCGGCAATTTTCCCCTGATTTCGCTCCGCTTGTCAAACGCTTCCCCGTTCGTCATTCCACCGGATAGTCTGGCTTCAGCCTGAACGGTAGGATGGGTTGAGCACCCGCGAAACCCATCTATTATTGCAGGCACGACAGGCATCATGACCAACTACCGGCGAAACTTCGCACCCGGCGGCACCTTTTTCTTCACGCTCAACCTGGTAGACCGCCGCTTATCGCTCCTGACTGAAAATATCAACTGCCTGCGCATTGCGTTCCGATATACGAGAACGCGGCATCCGTTCGAGACCGTGGCAATTGTCGTTCTGCCCGACCATTTACACACAATATGGCGCTTGCCTGAGGATGACGCCGATTTCTCGACGCGATGGCGGCTGATCAAATCCGCCTTCTCTCGGTCATTGCCTGCCACCGAACGCGTATCGACAAGCCGCCGCAGCAAAGGCGAACGCGCGGCATCTGGCAACGGCGCTTTTGGGAACACACCATTCGCGACGAGCAGGATTTCGCGCGCCATGTCGATGACATTCATTTTAATCCGGTCAAACACGGGGTTGTGCGCCGCGCGCGTGTCTGGCCGCATTCATCATTCCGCCGGATGGT
>CAZMAC010000125.1:0-8058 GCA_964564085.1 uncultured Hyphomicrobiaceae bacterium | reverse complement strand
ACCGATAGCGGTTGAACGTGGTCAAGTTGATCTATTTCAAAAAGTTAGCGCAACTATCCGCGTCCATTTGGACGCGCGTTGCGCTAAGGCGCCGACGCATGAAACATTTGAATGCGTCAGTGCATAAGTGAACATGGTCTTTGCGGCCCCCGCTCTTATTTTGCGCCCAGACCGCCAGAAAGAAGTGAGATCGACGTGAAGAAATTTCTGCCCGTTCTTGTCTTGCTGCTCATTTCGGCAGCCATGGCGGCGTTCATCTATAAGGATAAGATCAAGACTGCTTTCTCAGATGAGACAGCGCAAAATGGCGGTATGGCGGGCGGCACCATGAAGCGCAGCCGCTGGGCTGGCGGCAATCGCGTCGTATCGGTGCTGGCGGCGGAGGCGAAAAAAGCCGATGTCCCGGTCTATCTTTACGGCGTCGGCACGGTCCAGGCTTATCAAGCCGCCACGGTACGCGCTCAGGTTAGCGGGCGCGTCGTTTCGGTCGAATTCACCGAAGGCGAGATGGTGGGGAAGGGTGATGTCCTGGCCCGGATCGACCCGGTGAGCTACCAGGCCGCATATGACCAGGCGGTGGCGAAGAAAGCCATCAACGAGGCTGTTCTTGAAAATGCGCGCGCCGATCTGAAGCGTCTGGAACAGCTGGAAAAATCGAAGTACACATCGACCCAGCAGGCCGATGCCCAGCGCGCGCAGGTGGCTCAGGCCGAAGCCCAGCTGCGCCAGGATCAGGCTGCGATCGACGCTACAAAGACCGATCTGGATTATACGGTCATCCGGGCCCCGATCGATGGCCGCACCGGCATCCGCGAGGTCGATGAGGGCAATCTGGTAACGCCGAACGATACAGGCGGGATTGTCGTGGTTGCTCAGCTTCAGCCGATTTCCGTTTATTTCACGCTGCCTGAGATTTACATCGCCGATTTGATCGCCGCCAAAAATGCCGGCCCTGTCGAGCTGACGGTCTCAGTCGGCGGCAAGGTCCTGGGAGAAGGCAAGCTTGCCGTGATCGATAACCGTATCGATCAAAATACCGGCACCGTCCGGCTGAAAGGCACCTTTTCCAATCAGGATCAAAAGCTCTGGCCGGGCCAGTTCGTCAGCGTCCGCCTTCATCTGAAAACGCTTGACGATGCAACAGTGATCCCTTCCGCCGGTTTGCAGCAGGGGGCGTCAGGCCGCTATGTCTATCGTATCGAATCTGACAGTACGGTGAAGCTCACGAAGATCGAAGTCGCGCGCGAGGATGAAGACAGGGCCGTGATCGCTCAAGGTATCGAGCCGGGAGACAAGGTTGCGGTCTCCGGCTTTGCCAACATTCAGGACGGCGCAAAAATCAAGATCGATGACGGGCAGGGCGATGAAAATGCCCCCGAAGACGGCAAGCGCGAAGGGCCGCAGGGCGTTTCTGGCGCGGTCAAAGGCAATGCCGCCTCGCGCAGGCCGGCTCAATTGCTCGGGGAAGCCAGCGCCGCGCCGCGCGAGCCAGCGACAGAGCGCGCGCAATGAGCGTCTCCGGACCTTTTATCGCCCGGCCTGTTGCGACTTCGCTCCTCGCGATCGCGATCCTGCTTTCCAGCGCACTTGCCTATCTGAAGCTGCCGATTGCCTCGCTGCCGCAGGTCGATTTTCCGGTCATTCAGGTGACAACGCAGCTTCCCGGCGCCAGCGCCGATACGATGGCTGCTCTTGTGACGGCGCCGCTTGAGCGCCAACTCGGCCAGATCCCGGCGCTGCAATCCATGAGTTCGACCAGCTCACACGGCCTCAGCCGGATCACCCTGCAATTCTCGCTCGATCGCGATATCAACGCCGCCGGACAGGATGTGCAATCCGCCATAGCAACAGCCGAAGGCGATCTGCCGCAAGGGCTGCCTTATCCGCCCACTTACGCCAAAGTGAACCCGTCCGATCCGCCGATCATCACCGTTGCTCTGACCTCGGAAAATGTCTCCATGGAGCGGCTCAGCGATCTGGCCGATACCTTCATGCTGCCGCGTCTGAGCCAGATCACTGGCGTCGGCCATGTGACAGTGCAGGGCAATATGCGTCCCGCCATCCGCATTCAGGCCGATCTGTCTCAGCTCGCCGCTTACGGCCTCAGCCTTGAAACCGTCCGTATAGCGATTGCCGAGGCCAATGTCGCCGGAGCCAAGGGCACGCTGAACGGCGCGGAAAAGGCTTTCACCATCGGCGCGAACGATCAGCTCGAAAGCGCGGAGGCTTACCGCAACGTCGTCGTCACCTATCGGGACGGCGCGCCGGTTTTGCTGCGCGATGTTGCGGCGATCACAGGCGGGATTGAAAATGTGCGGGCCTCCGGGCGCTATAATGGCATGCCCGCAATCATCATCGATGTGCAACGCCAGCCCGACGCCAACATCGTCGCAACGGTTGACCGTATCACGGCGCTTCTGCCCCAGCTTGAAAGCGCGCTTCCCGCCGGAGTCCGCACAGCGGTCGTCGCCGACCGCACGGGTACGATCCGCGCCTCGGTTCATGAAGTCCAACTCACGCTGCTCTTGAGCGTCGGCCTCGTGATCCTCGTCGTGCTCCTATTTCTGCGCACCGCGAGCGCAACTTTTGTCGCCGGCGTGACGTTGCCGCTCTCGCTCGCATCGGCCTTCGGGCTGATGTGGTATGCCGGTTTCAGCCTCAATAATCTGTCGCTGATGGCGCTCGTCATCGCCGCCGGTTTCGTTATCGACGACGCTATCGTCATGATCGAAAATATCGTGCGACATCTGGAGCGCGGCCTTCAGCCGATGCAGGCTGCCGTCAAAGGCGCAGGCGAAATCGGCTTTACGATCATATCGCTGACGTTGTCGCTTGTTGCGGTGTTCATTCCGCTGCTGTTTATGAGCGGCGTCGTCGGACGATTGTTTCAGGAATTCGCGCTCACCCTCACGATCGCGGTTCTAGTCTCGGCTGCCGTCGCGCTGACCTTAACGCCGATGATGTGTGCGCGTTTGCTTTCTGTTCCAGCCGGGCGGCGTAATCAGGCGTCCGAGAGCGGCGCAGGGGAGGCGAGAGGCGGCGTCATGCTTTCGGTCTATCGCGTTACGCTCGACTGGGTGTTGCGCCATCAATGGCTGATGCTCGCTGTCACCGCCGCGACACTTGTGCTAACGATCGTGCTTTATATCGCCATTCCGAAAGGTTTTCTGCCGGAGCAGGATACCGGCTTTCTGACGGCTGAAACAGAGGCCTCGCAGGGCGTGTCCTTCAAGCGTTTGCAGGACTTACAGGCGCAAGCCGAAACCATCATCCGGCAAGATCCCGATGTTGCCGGTGTCGTCTCGATTGTCGGCGTGGGTGAGGCTAACAGCGCGCCAAATCTCGCCCATTTCGCCATCACCTTGACGCCGAAAGCAGAGCGGCAGGCGGCAGCGTCCGAAATCGCCGCAAGTCTGGCGCGAGCGACGCGCGACGTTGCAGGACTCAATAGCTATTTTCAGGTCGTCCCCGACATTCAGATCGGCACGCGACAAGCCCGCACGCCTTATCAATACGTCATCTCCAGCACCGACCCGGCGCAATTCACGGAATGGGCGGGGCAGATCCTGACAAAGCTGAGATCATTGCCGGAGTTGAGCGATGTCTCGACCGATTTACAGGAGAACGGGCCGGCGCTGGTGATTAATGTCGACCGCGTTGCGGCAGGCCGCCTCGGCGTTTCGATGCAGGATGTCAACAACGCACTCTATAACGCTTTTGGCCAGCGGCAGGTCTCCACGATTTTCGGTCAGGCCAATCAATATCGCGTCGTTCTGGAAGCTGCGCCGTCCTATCAGTCGGACATCAACGTCCTTGAGAAACTCTTTGTGCCAGGCTCATCGGTTTTAAGCACGCTCACAGGCGGGCAGGCGGGGGCCAATCAGGTGCCGCTTTCGTCCTTCGCCACGATTGAGCGCAGCACACGCCCGCTCGCAGTGCATCGGATCCAGCAATTCCCTTCCGCCACACTGAGCTTCGATCTGGCGCCAGGCGTTTCGCTCGATCAAGCGGTCAAAGCCATCGAGACGGCCATGGCTGAAATCGGTCTGCCGTCCTCGCTTTCGGGTCGCTTCGAGGGCGCAACGCAGGAATTCACGCTCTCGCTTCAAAACCAGCCCTGGCTGATCCTTGCCGCTGTCATCGTCATCTATATCGTACTTGGCGTGCTCTATGAGAGCTTCATCCATCCTTTCACGATCCTGACGACGCTGCCCTCGGCTGGGATTGGCGCGCTGCTGGCGCTACAATTTTTCGGCTTCGAATTCACATTCATCGCGCTGATCGGTGTGATCCTGCTGATGGGCATCGTGAAGAAGAATGCGATCATCATGATCGACTTTGCGCTCGATGCGGAACGCAAACGCGGGCTCAAACCTTTCGAAGCGATCCGCGAGGCCGCGCTCCTGCGCTTCCGGCCGATCATGATGACGACCTTTGCCGCGCTTCTGGGCGCACTGCCGCTGGCGCTTGGCGACGGTCCGGGCTCGGAATTGCGCGTGCCGCTCGGCATCACCATTATTGGCGGTCTGCTCCTCAGCCAATTGCTGACACTCTACACAACGCCCGTCATTTATCTGGCTATGGATCGCCTAAAAGAACGGATCGCAGCGGGGCTTGGCGGTCAAACCGGCTTCGAACCGCTGCCAGAGTTGGATGATGAGATGCGCAGCATCGCCGAACGCGATCAGCGGGAGCCGGCCGACGCATGAGGCACCTGGCTCTAATCGCAACGCTTTGGCATGAAAATCCCCTCTCCCATGGGAGACGTAAAACGAACGCCACGCCCACTGATCATCAAGGCGCGCCATGAATATTTCCGCGCCCTTCATTCGCCGACCGGTCGGCACCGTCCTGCTCTCGCTCGGCCTCTTCATCACAGGGCTCGTGGCCTATTTCGATCTGCCCGTTGCAAGCCTACCAAATGTCGATATGCCGACGCTGAACGTCTCCGCGAGCCAGCCTGGCGCAAGCCCCGAGACAATGGCCGCAACGGTCGCCGCCCCGCTGGAGCGCCGGATCGGTGAGATTTCCGGCGTCCGCGAACTTACTTCGTCCAGCCGCCTCGGCTTCAGCAGCGTCACCGTGCAATTCGAGCTGAGCCGGAATACGGAGGATGCCGCGCGCGACGTTCAGGCCGCGATCAATGGTGCGCAGGCCGATCTGCCTGGCAATCTCGCTCGCCGCCCGACCGTGCGCAAATTTAATCCGTCTTCCGCGCCCATCCTTATTCTTGCGGTCAATTCTCCGATCCGACGCGCTGAGGAAATCTATGATATCGCCGATCTGACCATCGCCACGCGCATCTCGCAAGTCGAGGGCGTAGCCGAGGTTCGCGTCGGCGGAGCGCAACAGCCCGCCATGCGCGTCACGGTCGATCCGGAAGCCCTGAAAGTGCGTGGCATCGGGCTTGAGGCCGTTCGCAATGCCATTTCGGAAGCGAATGCGCTTCTGCCGCTCGGTCAGATCGATGGCGCAGAGAAATCCTTCATCATCTCCACGGGCGGTCAGCTCAGTACGCCTCAGGATTACGCCTCGATCGTGCTGAAAAATGAGGGCGGTGCAGTCGTCCGCCTTGGCGATGTGGCGCGCATCGAAGAGAGCCGGGCGAGCCGCCTGAGCGCGGGCTGGTTCAATAAAGATCCCGCCGTCATCCTCATCGTGCAGAAAACGGCGGAGAGCAATATCGTTGAAACCGTGGACGGTATTCGCGCCGCCATGCCGGAGATTTTGAACGCGATCCCGCCGGACGTGCAGATCGAAACGCTCACGGACCAGACGATAGCTATCCGCAAAAGCATTGAGGATTTACAGCTCACACTCGCCGCCAGCATCGCGCTTGTAACGCTGGTCGTCTTCCTCTTCATGCGCCGTATTGTGCCGACATTTGCCGCGATGGTTGCCGTGCCACTGTCACTCGCGGGTACCGTGACCATGATGTGGCTGTGTGGTTTCAGCCTCGACAATGTTACGCTGCTGGCGCTCACCATCTCGGTTGGTTTTGTGGTCGACGATGCCATTGTTGTCATTGAGAATTGTTACCGCAACATGCAGCTCGGCTTGAAACCGGCCCAGGCCGCGCTAGCGGGCGCACGCCAGATCGGCTTCACCATCGTCTCTATCAGCCTGTCGCTCGTCGCCGCCTTCATTCCGCTGCTGTTTACCACCGGCGTGATTGGACAAATTATGCAGGCTTTCGGCTGGACGCTGACCTTTGCGATCCTGATCTCCGCGCTGATCTCGCTGACGCTAACGCCGATGGTCTGCGGGCGGTTCATGCACCGGCTGCCGCGTTCGCGCGAGACATGGCTTGACCGGCGCATTGAGCCTTTCCTGGAGGCGATGGGCCGCGCCTATGCGCGCTCGCTGGATTTCGCACTCGGCCATCGCTGGGTGATGCTGGGGACGGTGTTCATCGCGCTTGGCCTTTCCGTCATGGCGTTCATGGTCCTCCCCAAG
This sequence comes from uncultured Hyphomicrobiaceae bacterium, assembly GCA_964564085.1. Taxonomy (GTDB): domain Bacteria; phylum Pseudomonadota; class Alphaproteobacteria; order Rhizobiales; family Rhodomicrobiaceae; genus JAHQVI01. The sequence goes on along the minus strand of CAZMAC010000125.1, from coordinate 1,602 downwards.
GGGCTGATCCCGCGTGGCGATGCGACGCTCGTTTTCGGTTTCACCCGCGCCTCGCCCGATGTGTCATTCGATAAGCTCCACGAGCTGCACCGGCGCGTGACCGATATTGTGCTTGAAGATCCCGACGTTGTCAGCGTTGCCGCATCGATTGGCGGCGGCGGACATTGGGCCGCCAATAATCGTGGCAATTTCTATACCAATCTGAAGCTGGACAGTCAGCGTAAAGCAACAGCGGATGAAGTCGTCGCCCGCTTGCGTCGAAAGGTCAGCGCTGTTGCCGAAGCCGAGGTCACAATGTTTCCGGCAAGCGGTGCGCGTATGGGTGGGCGCAGTTCTCGTTCGGAGTATCAGGTGACTTTGTGGAGCCAGGATCTTCAGGCGCTTGGCGAATGGGGACCGCGCGTCGTCGATGCCGTCAAGACGCTGCCCGACATTACGGACGTTACCTCCGACCGTGAGCCGGGAGGGCCGCAGGCGCAGATCGAGGTCGACCGCCTCCGCGCGGCACGGCTCGGCGTAACCATGCGCGCTGTCAATGCCGCGCTCAACAACGCCTTCAGTGAGCGGCAAATCTCTACCATCTATGGCGACCGCAATCAGTATAAGGTCATTTTAGAGGTCGACCCCGGGCTTCAGCGCGATATGGGCGGCCTCTCGCGGATCTTTGTCACGAGCACGCTTGGCGAGCAGATCCCGCTCTCATCTTTCGCGCAAATCGGTACGGCTGCCGCCCCGCTCGAAGTGAATCACCAGGGCCAGTTTCCTTCCGTCACGGTCAGCTTTAATCTGAATGAGGGCGTTACGCTCGATGAGGCGCTGACGGCGGTGCTTGAAAAGATCGACAGCGTGCATCTGCCGGATAACATCACCGTCCAGCCTGCTGGCGATGCGCTCACCCAACAGGAGCAGGATACGCAGCAACCTTTGCTGATCCTTGCGGCGCTGATCACCGTCTATATCGTGCTCGGCATTCTCTATGAGGACCTGGTCCATCCGCTGACGATCCTGTCCACGCTGCCTTCCGCCAGCCTCGGCGCGCTGCTTGTTCTGCACGCGGCCAGTTTGGAATTCTCGCTCATCGCGCTGATCGGCATTGTGCTGCTGATCGGCATTGTGAAGAAGAACGGCATCATGATGATCGATTTCGCGCTGGAGGCCGAACGCAAATACGGCCTGTCGAGCGAGGAAGCCATCCGGCGCGCTTGCCATGACCGCTTTCGTCCGATCTTGATGACGACGCTTGCCGCCATGCTCGGCGCGCTGCCGCTGCTCTTCGCCACCGGCCCCGGTTCCGAGCTGCGCCAGCCGCTTGGTCTGTCGATCATCGGCGGGCTGGCCGTGTCGCAGATGCTGACAATCTATTCGACGCCGGTGATTTATCTGATGCTGGATAAGCTTCGACGGAAGCGCTGGCTTAGCCGTTTAGTTTTGCAACAAAGGGCAGTTATACATGCCCGCTCTCAGGATGATTAGTACGTTCTCAGAGTTGAACTTTTGTATCCTACAAATCCGTTAGAGTAAGTTTAGGCCGTAGACTCATAAGCGCTTAATCTCAAGCGGATGGCTGCGAGCTTAATCATGGCCAGAAAGTGAGCTCCGTGC